>NZ_ABOX02000064.1 GCF_000172555.1 Pedosphaera parvula Ellin514 | reverse complement strand
GACAAATGCCCAGGACCGGTTGAGGAGAGTTGGAGCGACCCTGTGTTCTGGAATTGATTCTGTAGAGGGAGTTCGGACGGTGGATGGCGGTAATGGACGGCAAATGACGCTGGATGATGACGGTGAAAAATTATTTGATGGAATGAAAGGCAGGACTTTGAGAATCACGAAATACTCTCTAAATACGCGAAAAGAGAAGATTCCGCCTCCAGCAGGTCCTGCGGGAAATCTGGGATGGGTGGAAAGGGAAAAAAGGATAGAGCGGAAGGTATCGGAAGGTATCGGAAGGTATCGGAAGGTATCGGAAGGTATCGGAAGGTATCGGAAGGTTAAAAAATAAATTGGAGAACATTCAGGGGCAGGATGGAAACCACGGAACAGAAAAATTTGATTTAAAAAATAAAATGGAAGGAGCGGGGATTGGAATTTGATGAATATTGATGGACGATTTAATGCGGATTCCTGGAGGCCTTTCCCTTGATGCATCACCATGTCATTTGTATCCTTAACTGAGATGTCTGTGCCGTCGAATGTTGTCGAATCGCCGTTGGCCCGTCCGCTCAAGGAATTGCGCGGAGTGGGGACGGAGCGGGAGGCGCAATTGGCGCGTCTGGGGTTGTTTACGGTCGGGGACTTGTTGCTACATCGGCCGCGTCGCTATGAGGATCGGCGGTATTTTCGGAACATCGCGGAGTTGCAGTTGGATGAGGCTTCGACGACGCGGGGGACGATTGTGGCGTTGGGGTTGAAGCGGTTTAAGAAGGGGATGCGGTCGGTTTTTGAGATCATCCTGGATGATGGCACGGGGCGGTTGCATTGCCGGTGGTGGAATCTGCCGTTCATGCAGAATTACTTCGCGCAAGGGGATGAAGTCTTCGTTTTCGGCAAGCTGAATTCGCTGAAGCCACGCACCATCGACCATCCAGAAACTGAGGTCATTTATGGCGGCGAGGAGAGTTCGATTCATATCAATCGGATTGCGCCGATTTATCCGCTCACCGAGGGGATGCCGCAACGGTGGATACGGTCTTTCATCCATCGAACACTGGGTGAGTTTGAGAAAGAGATTGTCGAGCCGTGGCCCAAGCTATGCGAAGAGACGCAAGGTGTCGCCGCCAGTTTTCGCCTGCGGGATTACGGGCTGACATCGAAGGAACGGCCGGAGGCGCAGGGTTATAAGGAGTTGCCGTCAAAAGCGAATGCGCTGCACATGGTTCATTTTCCGGAGGCGATTGGGGACATCGAGCTGGCTCGAAGACGGCTGGCATTGGATGAGTTCATAGAGTTGCAAAGGGAAATTCAATTGCGGCGCAAACGGTTTGAATTGAAGGCACAATCTCGTCCCTGCGCGGGAGATAACCATTTCATCAAGCCGTTTTTGGCGAAGCTTGGGTTCACGTTGACCGAGGCGCAAACGAAGGTCTTGCGTGAGCTCCGTAAAGATATGGGCGGGGCGCATCCCATGCGGCGGCTTTTGCAGGGGGATGTGGGCTCTGGGAAGACGGTGGTTTCGGCCTGTTGCGCGTTGATGGCGCTGGAAAGCGGTTACAATGTGGCGTTGATGGCGCCGACGGAGATTTTGGCGGAGCAGCATCTCCAAAACTTTCGACGCTGGTTTGAGCCGCTCGGCATCCGGGTGATCATGCAGACTGGCAGCCAAAAGTCGGTGCGGGCGGACAAGACGGCGGGACCGATGCTGCCGGAAGTGGCGGAGAGCACCTCGCATCAGCTCACGATGGCGATCGGCACACACGCGCTGATCGAAGATGGTTTTGCGCTGAATCATTTGGGGCTGGTCATCATCGATGAGCAACATAAGTTCGGTGTCACGCAACGCGAGAAGCTCCTGCGTAAAGGCAATTATCCGCACCTGCTGGTTATGACGGCGACGCCGATTCCGCGCACGTTGGGATTGACGCTCTATGGTGAGTTGGACGTTTCGACTATTGACGAGCTTCCCACTGGGCGCGGGCGTATCAAAACATTTGTGCGCACGGCGGATAAGTTGCCGAAAGTCTGGGCGTTCATCCGCGAAAAGCTGGCTGAAGGCAGGCAGGCTTATGTGGTCTATCCGCGCGTGGAGGAGAGCGGTCCGACGGGATTGAAGGCGGTTACGAAGGAGTTCGAAAATTTAAAATCATTGCTGGCACCTTACCGGATTGGACTTCTGCATGGACGATTGAAGGCGGCGGAGAAGGAATTGGTAATGACCGGTTTTCGTAAGAACCAGGTGAACATCCTTTTGGCCACGCCGCTAATCGAGGTCGGGGTTGATGTTCCGAATGCCACCATCATGGTGATTGAGAACTCCGAGCAATTTGGTTTGGCGCAGCTGCATCAGCTTCGCGGTCGAATTGGTCGCGGCGCGCACGATTCGTTTTGTATCTTAATTGCGGCGGTCAAAAACGCTGAGGCGCGGCAACGGTTGCAGGTGTTGGAAGAAACCAACGATGGTTTTCGTATTGCCGAGGCGGATCTGAAGATTCGCGGTCCTGGGGAATTGCTTGGCCAGCAACAAAGCGGGTTACCTAATTTTAAGTTTGGAAATCTCGCCGAAGATCTGGCGCTCATCAGGTTGGCGCGGGATTTGGCACCCGAAAGCGGGTTGTAGAATGAACTTTGAAAACTACAGGCGGCGGCAGGTGGAGTTGCGAAAACTGCCTGCTCAATTTTTCTTGAGCATGGATTGTCAACGTGTTATATTACGGTCTTATGAAAAGGAAAACAACCCTTGCATTACTATTCTGTGTCCTGAGTGCGATGATTCTCGTTGGCTGTGAACAGAAGACCGATACTTCCACCGGTACTTCGACGAACGCTGCTCCAGCGACGCCTTCGACGAACGCTCCAGCGAAGTAAGACACTCCAGGTTACTTTGGGTAACGTGTGAAAGCACAAGCCGGGCAAGGGTAACTGCCCGGCCTCTTTTTAAGCAAGGTTAGGGCAGGGAAATCGCGCATCGGGAATTGATGCGCGGAGGTTGTTGGCTTTTTTTCTTAGTTAATATACACTCGCCGCATGAAAACGCTTATTTATCTCTCTCTTTTTGCCTCACTGGCATTGGCGGGCTGCAGTAAGAGCTCCACAACAGCCAATCAACCGGCAGCCTCAGGCGACTCTGCGATGGCTAATGCGCAGAACAAAGCGCTGAAGGTTGTGGACACCGCTTCATTGAATCAAGCGATCCAAATGTTCAAAGTCCAGGAAGGGCGCAATCCCAATACTCTGGATGAACTGGTTGAAAAGAAGGTCATTCCAGCCCTTCCTGAACCGCCAGCCGGGATGAAGTATAGCTACGATCCGGCAGTTGGATCCGTGTTCACCGTGGCGCAATAAGCGAACGCCGCCTGCTTCCAGCCGGGACGGGCGGCGAAGTTTAAATATTTTTGTTGGACAAATCTTTTGTCTCGCCAAACCTTCATTTCGAAGGCAAACACTCTCGCTTTCTTTTGGTATGAATGAGCAAATTGTAATTCTGGATTTTGGTTCTCAATATACACAGGTCATCGCGCGCCGCATTCGCGAGTGCAATGTCTATTCCATCATCCTGCGCTACGACACGCCCGCGGAGGAAATTGCCGCGATGCAACCCAAGGGGCTCATTCTGTCCGGTGGACCGGCCAGTGTTTATACCAAAGGCGCGCCACAGCCGGACAAGGCAATCTTCGATTTGGGAATTCCCATCCTTGGCATCTGCTACGGTCTGCAACTCGTGGCACAATACCTTGGCGGGAAAGTGGAGAAGGGGCAAAAGCGCGAATACGGCAAGGGCACGCTTCAGGTTAAAGACAGCTTCTGTGCGCTCTTCGCGAATCTGCCGGAGAAGCTCCAGGTTTGGAATTCGCACGGTGATAAGCTCACCAAACTGCCCAGGGGATTTAAATCCGTTGCAATCACGGAGAATTCTGATTATGCCGCGATTGAGAACCACGCCAAAAAAATGTATGGGCTGCAATTTCATCCCGAGGTGGCGCACACCCCGCAAGGGCGGGAGATCATCAGTAATTTCGTTCATAACATTTGTGGCTGTGGCAAGCTTTGGACGATGCACAGCTACATCGATCAGGCTGTCGAAGCCATCCGCAACCAGGTCGGTAATGAGAAGGTGATTCTCGGCTTGAGTGGTGGTGTTGATTCCAGTGTGGCAGCGGCGTTGCTGCACAAAGCCATCGGCAACCAGCTTACCTGCATTTTTGTTAATAACGGCCTGCTGCGAGGGCGCGAAGCCAAAACGGTTCAGGAGGTCTTTGGCCGCCATTTCAAAATAAAGCTGCAATACGAGGATGCCTCCAACCTGTTCTTGAAGCGTTTGAAGGGTGTCACTGATCCTGAGCGTAAGCGGAAGATCATTGGCAAAACCTTCATTGAAGTATTTGAAGCCGCCACCAAGCGCGCCGGGAAAGCAAAGTTTCTAGCTCAAGGCACACTTTATCCCGATATCATTGAATCCGTGCCCATCGCTGGCAATCCTGCCGCGATGATCAAGAGCCATCACAATGTCGGTGGTTTGCCGAAAAAGATGCGCTTCCAACTCGTCGAACCGCTCAAGTCCTTGTTCAAGGACGAGGTGCGCGAACTCGGTTTGGAACTTGGTTTGCCTCGCGAAATTGTTTTGCGCCAACCGTTCCCTGGTCCCGGCCTTGCAGTTCGCATCCTCGGCGAAGTCACTCCGCGCCGTTGCGAGATTCTCCGTGAAGCCGATACCATCGTCGTTGAGGAGATGAAGACCAGCGGATGGTATTACAAGATTTGGCAAAGTTTTGCCGTGCTGCTTCCAGTGAAGAGCGTTGGAGTCATGGGCGATGAACGCACCTACGATTACACCATCGCTTTGCGCGCCGTGGAATCACAGGACGGCATGACTGCAGATTGGGTCAAGCTTCCTTACGACCTGCTCGAAAAACTCTCGAGTCGCATCATCAACGAAGTCAAAGGTGTTAACCGCGTTTGCTTCGATATTTCCAGCAAGCCGCCGGCGACGATCGAGTGGGAATAGACACTTGGACCGGCGTGAGTTGGCTTTTGGCATGACCTCCGTCCTCTTGACGATATGGCTGAGGGCTGCAACCTTTCCTTGGCTTGGCGCAAGAACCATCAGTAGCAATGGCGACAAGCAAATTGTTCGCTAAGATTTCAGAAACTCCCGCTGTGCAGTCATTGCTGCGGCGCCTGGAGAATGGGGGAGTGTTGTCTCTTAATGGCATCAGTGCCTCGGCTCAACCTTTTCTTGCTGCCTTGTTACGACAACTGCTTCCTGAGCTGCCGATCGTTCTTGTCTCAGACAGTCTTAAGACTCAGGAAAGCTTTCAACAGGATGTCGAAACCTGGCTAAACTTCGAAGGCTCACAGCAAAAGTCAAAGGGCAAGGCTCCGGCTTCTCAACCTTCAACCATTAGCGATCGCCCTTTGTTTTATCCTGCCTGGGAAGTCATGCCGCATGAGTCCAAACTACCGCACGCTGATGTCATCAGTGAACGGCTGGAAACCCTCGTGGCACTCGCCAGGCAGTCTCCCGGTAAGCGTGGAGCCGCACCACATATTATTGCGAATGTTACCGCGCTGCTGCAAAAAACCTTTCCCGCCAGCGTGCTTAAGGAGCGGACGCGGATGCTAAATCGCGGAGATCGAGTCGAACCTCTGGACCTTATTGAGTGGCTCGAAGAACAGGGTTACGAACCTGAGGCGCAGGTCACGCAAAAGGGTGAAATCGCTTTGCGTGGCGGCATTTTGGATGTCTATCCGATGACCAGTCCCTGGCCGGTGCGGTTGGAATTTTTTGGCGATGAATTGGAGTCGCTTCGATATTTCGACCCCATCACCCAGATATCGCGTGAACAGATCGCCACGGTCACACTGCCGCCTGGTGGGGAGTTTGGCATTCTCAAACAACTTGCGGCGCGAGACCAACAGGCATCTCTCGCCACCTTGCTGGATTATCTGCCCACCGGAACACTCTTTATTCTGAGTGAACCGGAAAGAATCGAAGAACACACGGAGCAATATTCCACGCAGGTACCAAATGAGGATCCTTTCCACATCCCCTGGAGTGACTTCCAGGAGCTCTTGAGCGAGAAGGGAATGAAATCTTTGCAGCTCTCGGAAATTGTAATGGACGGAGAGTCTGAAGGGATGGACGTTCTCTCCGAATCGGAAGCCGTCGCCGAAGATGAAAGGCCGTTCGGCGAAAGCACAGAGAACTCACTCCCATTTTCCAGTTTGGAAGCATTTCGCCCGCTCGGCGCGCGTGCTCCTGAGCCGCAGATTGCCGAAGCGCAACGCCGGGAATTCTTTGCCCAATTGCATCGCTGGTCGCGACAAGGATATGATGTTCATCTGTTCTGCAATAACGATGGTGAGCGCCAACGTTTCCAGGAAGTTTGGAAGGATTATGGATTCGGGGAAGACTTCGGTCTCAAAATGCATCTGGGTGCACTTGGTCGAGGTTTCCTTAACGAAGAAGCCAAGGTGGTGGTGGTTACTGATGCCGAAATTTTTGGCCGCTACAAAGTGCAGCGTCCGCGCCGTCTCAAGTCCCCGCATGCTCAAGCCACGCGTTCCGCATTGGATATTGATTTCACCGAGTTGGAGGAAGGGGATTACGTTGTCCATTTGCAACATGGCATCGGCCGCTACCAGGGTTTGAAGGTGTTGCCTGTGACGTTGGGGCGAAAGGGAGTCGATCCCAATGCAACGCCAGCTGACTCAGGTCAGGAATGCCTGGTCATCGAATATGCCGCCAGCGACCCGCAACAGCCGGCGCCCAAGCTTTACGTTCCGGTAACTGAGGCGCATCTCGTCAGCAAATATGTCGGTGCGGGCAAGGCACGTCCCCAACTGAACACCATCGGTGGCACGCGCTGGGCTAAGGCAAAGGCACAAGCTGAACGTGCGGTGCGTGATGTCGCCAGTGAACTTTTGGCGATCCAAGCTGCTCGCGAATCGCAGCCCGGTTATTCATTCAAAGCCGACACTCCCTGGCAGCGCGAATTCGAAAGCGCCTTCCTTTACGAGGAGACACGTGATCAAATGCGTGCCATCAACGAGACCAAGGGTGACATGGAACGTCCGAAGCCCATGGATCGCTTGATTTGCGGCGACGTTGGTTTCGGGAAAACCGAGGTTGCCATTCGCGCCGCTTTCAAGGCGGTGATGGAAGGCAAACAGGTCGCGATACTGGTGCCCACCACGGTGCTCGCGCAACAGCATTATAATACTTTCAAGGAACGGGTCGCAGATTACCCGATGCGCGTGGAATTATTGTCACGTTTTCGCAGTCCCAAGAATCGAAAGCGAGTGATCAGCGAATTACCTGCCGGGGCGGTGGACATTGTCATTGGCACGCACCGTTTAATCCAGTCGGATATTAATTTTAAGGATTTAGGACTCGTTATTATTGACGAGGAGCAACGGTTTGGAGTGCTACACAAGGAAAAGTTTAAGCAGATTCGCAAGTTGGTCGATGTATTAACTCTCAGTGCCACGCCGATTCCCCGCACGCTCTATCTCGCTCTCACCGGCGCTCGCGACATGAGTACCATTGAAACTCCTCCACAGGATCGTTTGCCGGTGGAAACCATCGTTGCCCAATATGATGAACGGCTGATCCGCGAGGCTATCCAGCGTGAATTGAATCGGGGAGGCCAGGTGTACTTCCTACACAACCGGGTCGGCACCATCGATGCCATGGCACAGAAACTTCGCACTCTGGTACCCCACGCCCGGATTGTGGTCGGGCACGGCCAGATGAAGCCTGATGATCTTGAAGAGGTGATGACGGCTTTCATAAATGGTGAAGCTGACGTGCTGCTATCGACGACGATTATTGAAAGCGGCCTGGACATCCCCAACGCAAACACGATGATCATCGATCGTGCCGACCGCTTCGGTCTTAGCGATCTTTATCAATTGCGCGGCCGTGTGGGACGCTACAAACATCAGGCTTACGCTTATCTTCTCCTACCGCGGCACGCCGGTTTACTCGCCGACGCGCGCAAGCGCATCAGCGCATTGAAACAATACTCCACCCTGGGCAGCGGCTTTAAAATTGCCATGCGCGACCTCGAAATCCGTGGGGCAGGGAACATGCTCGGTCCAGAACAGAGCGGCCAGATCACCGCGGTGGGTTTCGATCTCTATTGTCAATTATTGAAGCAAAGCGTGGCTGCCTTGAAGGGTGAAAAAGTAAAGCCACGCGTCGAGGTGCAGGTGCGGTTTGACTTTTTGGCATTGAACCCGGGCGAGGAAAGTGCGGCACCAGAACGTGGAGCGAAAGCAGAAGCTCCAAAGCGACGCAAGGCAGAGCCTGAAATTATCATTCCTCGAGAAGTGTTGACCTATGTGGAATATGATGAGGTTGCCGAACAGAAAACAGAGCAGCCTATGCAGGTTGAGAAAGGCTCGGCATTTATTCCACTGAGCTATGTTTCCGAAGCGAAACAACGCATCGACATTTATCGAAAGCTCGCCCAGGCCACCGATAAAGCCGCTCTTGAGAACCTGGCAAAAGAATTGCGTGATCGCTTTGGCACCTTGCCTCCGGCCATGGAACTGTTGTTGCAGGTGGGCGAGCTCAAGATATTGGCTGGCGAAAAGAACATCACGATTATTGAAGTCAAGGACGACAAATTGATGCTCACCCGCAACAACGACTACATCATGCTCGGCGGCAAATTCCCGCGCCTCACCAAAGGCGATGCCAAGGGCAGGCTCAAGGAAATTAAAAAACTCCTGCTCGCTCTTTAATTCCCCGCCGCTCAGCGATAAGGTTGGTTCAATTCGACCTTATGTCCTTTTTTGGATCGCAGCTTCAGGTTCAGCATTTCCACGCCAACAGAAAAGGCCATGGCAAAGTAGATGTATCCTTTGGGAATTTCCTTATGGAACCCTTCGGCCACCAAGGCGCATCCAATCAGGATCAAAAAGCTGAGGGCCAGCATCTTCAGCGTTGGATGCTTGTCGATGAAGTCGCTGATGTATTTGGAGAAAAAGAGCATGAAGATCATCGCGACGATCACGGCAGCAATCATCACGGGCAACTGCTTTACCATCCCTACCGCAGTTATCACTGAGTCCAGGGAGAACACAATGTCGAGCAGCATGATTTGTACAATCACTGCGGCGAACTTGGGCGCAATGCGGTTGGTCACTTCGCCATCCTCACCTTCAAGTTTATCGTGGATTTCATGAGTGCTTTTGCCGAGTAGGAATAATCCGCCGGCAATCAGGATTAAATCCCGCCCCGAGACTCCATGTCCCAGGACAGTAAAAAGTGGTGTTGTCAACTTGACCATCCAGGCCAGGCCGCACAGCAGCATGATGCGTGTAATCAAGGCCAGACTGAGCCCAAGTTGCCTAGCTTTGTGCTGCTGATTCTTGGGTAGTTTGCCGGCCAAAATGGAAAGGAAAACGATATTGTCGATGCCCAGAACAATTTCGAGCAGGGTCAAAGTCACCAAACTAATCCATACTTGAGGATCTTTTAAAAACGAGAGCCATTCCATAGGGCAGTGAATTTATAGGCTGAAAATCAAAGTGCAATTTATAATCGGAGGCTCCAGTTGTAATGGTTGCGGCGGAACTCATCAAATGGTCAACGGTTTGGTTTTTAGATGGGAAGACGTCCGGGGTTGGTGAAAATAAGAAGTCTTTGGAGTAAATCGGGCTGATAAATATCTGTTTTTCAGGTATTGACAAAATTCTGCCGAAGAGTACTAGTGGTTCTTAAGTCATTCATACATCATTGCCGCAGAACCACGAGCAGAAGCGCGGTCGGATTAACAATAAAGGAAATAGTTATGAAAAGCTGTGGTTTCGTTCGACGTCTGTTTAGTTGTTTAAGCACAATCTCACTTCTTATTCCCCTTGCTGGCACAAGCTTTGGCCAGATTACCGGCCCCATTGGCACGAACGCTCCCGGGGTTACCATCGAGGCCACCGATCCATCGGCTTCCGAGGCGGGCGATCCTGGCGTATTTACAGTTTATCGCAGTCGCACCACTACCAACGAATTGCGCGTGTTCTATGTCGTTGGCGGCACGGCGTCCAACGGCGTTGATTACGTGGCAATTCCAAACAGCGTTGTCATTCCTCCCGGCGCCAATTCCGCCCAGATTGTCATCACCCCCATCGATGACCAATTGCTGGAAGGCGATGAAACCGTCGTTTTGCACCTGGCTAATCCTCCCTACATGTCGCCGGATTTATACTATCTGATAGGAAATCCCAGTTCCGCGGCTGTGGTCATTCATGACAACGACATAAGCAGTAGCAACAAGCCTCCCGTAGTCACCATTACAAGCCCGATGGGTGGCGCAACCTATCCTGCTCCTGCGAACATAACCCTTTTCGCAAGTGCGTTCGACTCCGATGGATCGGTAACCACGGTTGAGTTTTTTGAAGGTGCCAATAGCCTCGGCATTGCCACGAACAACCCATTGGCTGGCAGTGTTGCAAACCCGTTTCACCTTTCCTGGCCGAATGTTTCTGCCGGCCAATATATTTTGACTGCAGTGGCGACGGATAACCTGGGCGCTACGGGCACTTCCTCTCCTGTCAACATCACGGTCAAGACGGGGCCAATCACAAACCCGCCTCCCGTTGTTTCCATCGTGGCGACTGATCCCATCGCAGTTGAAAACCCAGGGACGAATCATTTCTTTATTTCTCCTGTCGCGACTTTTACCAACTACTATAGTGGGACCAATACCGCCACCTTCCTTGTCCGACGAATCGGAGACACCAACACAGACTTGACGGTGTACTATGACATTGGCGGCACGGCCTCCAATGGGGTCGATTATGTCACGCTGCCCGGAAATGTTACCATTCCAGCAGGAAAGCGGTTCGCGCTGATTACCATCAACCCATTGGAAGATTTAGATCTCAGTTCCAATCGTTTTGAAACTGTGATCCTCTCGTTGCACCAGCTAGATCCTATCGATTCTCAACCTCCCGTTCCCTACTTTGTAGGTTCGCCAGGCATGGCGGAAGCGCTCATCTTGGAGGAGAGTAAATTTCCCTGGCCTGTCCCCTACATCCTGCCGGGCGGCTCCTTCTACGTGGGACTCCCAGCCACCAACGGACTTAACTTCTGCGTGCAGATTTCGATGAACATGGTTGACTGGACCTCAATTTGCACCAACACCGTCGTGAAGGATGGAATCCACTTCATCGACACGGACGCATCCAGTTTCACCAACCGCTATTACCGGGTAGTGCCTGCGTCGGCACCACCCGTTTTCTGATCATTTCTCGAAAGATCACTTCGCCGGGCTTGCGGTTGCATTCGCTGCCACCGCCTGCTTGGTCGAAGCAAGAAACTCGATCAGGTTGCGAATATCCTGTTTGGCGAGAATATTGCCCATGCCTTCTGGCATGGCAGACTGACCCTTCTCACGCGAGGTGATTTCGCTGGTCTTCACCTTGGTTGGGCCGTCATCCGGTGTAATGATTACGAGTTCCTGGGCATCTTCACTTTTCAAAATGCCCGCAATGCTCTGTCCGGCCTTGGTTTTTACTACGATACTTTCAAAACCAGGAGCGATCTGCTTGTTCGGATAGAGGATCGATTCAAGAATATACTGACGGTCTTTTCGGGTAATGATGCCGGCAAGTTCCGGACCAACTTCACCACCTTCGCCGTTAATTTTGTGACAGCGCACGCAGGAAGCTTCGGGTCTCTCAAGAAAAACCTTTTTGCCCTCTTCAGCGTTACCGCCGTAAAGCGTTTCACGGAAACCGACGAATTCATCCTTGGGCTGTGAGCTGGTATATTTTTCCAGCTTTTCTTTGACCACCGAAGAATCACGCTTTCCGGCCGCCTCAACGAGATCGAACTGAATCTCCTTCTGAACATTGCCAGCGATGAGCTTGTCGAGCCATTCGGCAAGCAACTTGTCAGTCGCTTCACCTTCCACCGTACTGAGTGTGGCAAATGCTCCTTGCTTTTCAGTAATACTCCCGTTTTCCAGCACTTTGGCCAGCGCACCGGTGGCATCACCAGGCTTGATCTGCGCCTGCAAACGATTGCCCTCCTTGCGCACGTTTTCATTCTTATCAGCCACCGCGATCTTCACGGCATCTGGCAGGTTGGCGGCATGCATTTCGCCTAATGCTTTCAAAGCCTCGATACGCACATTCGCTTCGCTCTTTTCATTGGCCACCAGATTAAATATTCCTGGGGCAGCCTCATCGATCCCAAGTTTCTCCGCTGCCTGAACTGCGGCAATTTTTATTGCATCCGGTGAATCACTTAATATTTTTGCAACAACCGGCTTCAATGCCTCGGTGGCCGGTTTGCCATCGCGTGCAGGCAATGGACGCCACAAACCAGTCAGGCGTTCGCGAGGCATTGGCTTGGCCCAGGTTTCCAGAGCATGCAACGCTTCGCCACGAACTTTTTCTGTCGCGGTGGTTTCTGCTGCATAATGAGCCAGAGCAATTGCATTCTTGTCAGCGCCAAGACGGAAGTTCGCATTCACCACTCGCCAATCGAGTGGCTCGTTGTGCGTCGGATGCTTGATCAAGCCAGCCAGTTGCGGCCATGCATCCTTGATCGGTACGTCGTTAATGGCACGTGCCGCTTCCAGCACCACCAGCTCATCTGAATCATGCAGGAACATCGCGATTTCCGGCATTTCCAAACGGCGCATTGCCAACAGCGCCCCCATGCGAACTGCTTTTGAATTGTCCTTCCCAGCGGCGATCAACGTATTCTTATCCGCCAATCCAACCAATCCCATCACGCCCGCATGACGAACAAACACATCCTTGTTATCGTTCGCCTTGAGCATCGCGAGGATGGGGGCAATCGCAGCTTTGTTGCCGAGTTTGCCCAAATTCATCGCTGAGAAGAATTGCACGCGCGCATTCGAATCACGGAGCAGCTCAATCAGTACAGCACTTGCGTCCTGGTAATGACCTTCACCCATGATCTTTGCAGTCTGCGCGCGCACTTCCGCGTCCTGGTCTTTGAGCAGCTTGGTAATGCCTTTGAGAACACTGTTGTCCTTCACGCTGATCTGTCCCAAGCCCCAAATTGCATGCAGACGTGCCAACTGATTTTTGCTTCCCAAGGCAACGCTTTGCAGATACTTCATCGACTTCGGTCCGCGATCCGCCAATTCGAACTGAGCTTCCTGACGCACACGCTGATCAGGATGTTCCAACAACTTCGCCAATTCCTTGTTGGAACGCTTCTCCATTCCCTCGGCGATGAGCTTCTTGGTTTGCAATACCAACGGGCTGTTTACAGCGTTCGGATCATAAAGGCGATAGATACGACCCATCTGCGATTGCGGCCAGCCCTGCACCCAATCAGTCACATACATGCGACCGTCCGGACTGAAATCCACATCGGTGGCGAGAATGTCCCAAAGGAAATTGGTGCGTCCCACCATGGTAAACGTGGCGCCGTTTTCCTGTATGCCAAATTCATGAACGCCACTGCGTGCGCTCGCGCCTTTAAAATCACATAGAAAGAAATGGTCCTTGAAGCTGTCCGAAAATCCGGTTCCCGGATAATGCGTTAATCCCGATGGCCCGTTCGCAATGTGTCCCACCGGCGGAAGAATGTAAGCCGCCTGACCAGGAAACTGCAGATGCCAAAGCTTCTCAGCATTCCAAACTCCTGCTGGCGTGGTTTCACTGAATTGATTGCCTGTGCGCCAACCGCTATCTCCACCCTCGACAACATAAACCAAACGCGCCGCATCGCCGTGGTCGCAATTATTATCACCTGTCCACAAGTTGCCATGATCGTCAAAGGCCAGTTCCTGCGGATTACGCACGCCGTAAGCAAATACCTCCAGGTTCGAACCATCCGCATTGCACCGCAGCACAGTGCCCATGTTGGGATAGTCCAGCAGTTTGCCTTCCTTCGTTGTCACATGAATCCCGCGGTCGCCGATGCTGAAGTAAAGCTTTCCATCCGGCCCAAAACGCAATCCGTGCAAATCATGGCCGGTCAGGTTGAAATGAACCCCGTAGCCATAGCTCAAGGATTGCCGCACATCGGCTTTTCCAGAATTCCGCGTATCTTTCAGTAACCACAAATTGGGAATGTCCGAGTAATACACATTCCCCTTCCGCGCCAGCACACCCGAGCCAATCCCGTCCAAAATCGTGTTGAACCCATCCGCAAACACTTGCGCATGATCCGCCTTGCCGCCACCGCTGCGGTCCTCCAGGAGTTGGACCACTTCCGATTCCTGCGCCAAATCCGTATACCTGTCTCCGAGAAACTTCTTGATCATCGCCGCCCGGTCTTCCACCGTTTTGCACGCTAGGTCATCATCGAACATGTTCGTCTTCCCGCTCATGTGTTCGCGAATGTCGTAAACACTTGTGCGATAACGAAAGGTCTCCGCCACGTAAACCCGTCCCTTTTCGTCGAAGCAAAATGAGACCGGGTTCTTCAGTTGTGGCTCGGAAGCCCAGCAATCGATTTTGAAACCAGGCGGAACCTTGAATTGCTTAATGGCCATGTCCGGCGAGATCACAGATTCACCCGATTTGGAACCTAAATCAGCGGCAACTGCTCCCGTGGAACAGGTTAGCAAAACAAAAATGGCCCGTTGCAGGGCCGAAATTGGTGTGGCTTTCAGCATATGTTGAATTGTATGGGTCTATGATGGCGAATAAAGGACGAAAATGCATGTCCACAAAATTCATTACCTCGCGTTCATTAAAAACATTACGTTAATGTGTTATTTTAACCGGAATTAAGTCGAACTAACTCGAACCTTTATACTTTCAGGCTTGGTTCGTTCTTTAGATGACGGAGTACCACCGACAAAGCCCATGGACCAACCCTATGCGTGAAGATCTTCTGCAAGCCTTGTGGGCAACCCTGCTTATTGAGTTGGAGTTCATAACTCACCGGTCTGGGTCGATCAGATTTTCAGCTTGGATTTGTTGATTACCTGCCTGAGTGATAAAACTCCAGGTTTTGCTAATGCCGCAAATCGCAATATTCAAGTATAATACTCTCGGAGTAATGCTCGGATCATTTCTAACCCGTTCCTTGGCTCTAAGACTCCAAATTTCTTTCTTTTGCCAGTTACACAATGCGGGCACTTCACCCCACGAATCAATTCTGGCACCAAACCAAATCGAAATTAATTTATATGAAATAGTGGGTATGCCGATGGGGCATGCAAGCAAGGGTTTTATCAATCGTTTCGCACCATGAAAACCAGGACAGTTCTCCCTTTCCCGATGCAGCGCCTCAATCTAATTTTTACAACTTATCGCCGTCATCAACCTCTGAAATCCCCGGAACCATGAAAGTCAAAAGGACATTCTTTGCCGCTCTTTGCAGCCTTGCAATCATTGGCTCAGTCATCGCCGTCGACAATCCGGCCCCAACCATCCATCCAGAAGCAGGTCGCATCCTTCGCCAGAGCAGTGATCGATTGGCCACCGCAAAAACTGTCTCCTTTCACGCCGAGGTTTGGGAAGACTCCGTGGTGGAAACCCACAAGGTCTCAGCGACCAGCACCGTGGATGTCCGCCTTCGTCGACCGGATAAATTTCAGATTGAAGTTCACTCGCCAACACGCAGTCGCGGTTACTGGTATGATGGACACACGCTCACATTGTTCGATCGCACAAAAAACCTCTACAGCACCGTTACTCTGCCGGGGACAATTGATAAAGCCATCGATGCCGCGAAGAAACAATATGACATCAACATACCGCTTGGGGATTTCCTTGTGAACGATCCCTTCACCAGCGCCATGGGCGGAACCAAAGGCGGCGCCAATTTCGGCCAGGCCGCAATTCTCGGCACTCCCTGCCAGCACATTGCCTTCAACAACGACCAACTCGACTGGCAATTGTGGATTGCAACCGATGCCCAGGAACTCCCGCGAAAGCTTGTCATTACCTACAAACAAGAACCGCTCCAGCCTCAAGTCCTCACGCTTTTCAATAACTGGAAATTGAATGAGGATATGCCTGACTCAATCTTTGTGTTCACGCCCCCAAAAGGCGCGGCCAAAATTGAAATGCTTCCTGCCTCCGCTCCAAACAACCGGCCACCATCAAACCCCTGAACTGAATAAATCCGATGAAACATCACCATGCGTCGACTCAAAAAGACCTCTATTTGCTGTTCAGTGTTTCTCTTGCGGTTGCTTTTGCTCCCTCCACATGGAGTGATGCGCAGGAACGCGGCGGCATCCGCTCCAGCCGCCTCAATGCCGAAGTCAATTTCAACGCCAACGTAAACCGGAATGTCCATGCCAACCCTCCCATCGGCTGGAACATGATGGGAAACCGAACGGTCAACGCCGAACAACACGTTGATGTGGAGGCGCACGATGGCGACTACTACCCTCATGATCGCGACAACGAAAACCAGTGGGGAGGCTTCGCGTCAGATGCAGTCACTGCGCCAGCTGTCGGAACAGTCATTCATTCTCCGCCGCCCCACGGCCAACCTGTGGTCGTGAACAACGTCCCCTACATCGTCGCCGACGGCACCTACTACCAGCAAAAAGATTCCGATTACATCGTGGTAAGCCCGCCAATCGGGATTACCGTACCTTCATTGCCCAGGAGCGCAGTCGAAACCAACATCAACGGCCAGGTCTATTTCCGCGCCAACGAGATCTACTACCGTCCCACCATGCAAGACGGCGAAACGATTTACACCACGGTAGCACTCTGAACACGGTTTTCGGCTTAGAACACTGCGGCATGGTTTCGTTGTGCCTCGCAGTTGGTTGAAGTCTCGTTCGTGTAGCGGATAGTGTATCAACCGGCGATCACGATGCCGTGTGAGTAGCCACCAAAGGGGGATAATTCTTAAACTATGATCATGTCGCATGCTTGACACCATCCTTAGTCGCATCTTTGCCAGTCAATGGCACGTCATTGCCATCGTCTCTATCGTGCTGCTGGCGGCGGCAGAACTCGGTTTTAACTTTGGCCTGCGGCTCCATCTGTCAAATGATCAGGCGCGCAAAGATCAGATTGGGGGGATTCAAGGCGCAATGCTGGGGCTGCTCGGTCTGTTGCTCGGTTTTACGTTCGCCATGTCGGTGGGGCGTTACGAGTCGCGGCGCGCGTTGGTGCTTCAGGAGGCAAATTCCATTGGCACCACTTACCTCCGGGCCGCAGTTCTCCCAGATGCTCACAAGACTGGCGTCGAAGACCTGCTAAGGCGCTATGTGGATGTGCGTCTCGATTTTTTCCGGGCTGGCGAGGACCAGGGCAAACTGGCCGCTGCCGAGCGGGCAACTGCGCAGATTCAACGCGAGTTATGGGCTCATGCCGTGTCAGCAGGGAAGGAAGCTCCCACTCCGATCACTGCTATCTTTTTCAACGCACTTAACGATACCATCGATCTCGATGCCACGCGCATGAATGCGCGGCGTACCCGCGTGCCAGGCGCCGTCTGGTTGCTGGTGCTGGCCGTGGCGGCCTGCGGTTGCTGCGCCAGTGGCTATGGTGCCGGGGCCAGCGGCGAACGTGGCGCTTTCGCCAATGTCGTGCTGCCATTGCTTATTGCGGTGGTCATCACGCTCATCGCTGATCTCGACCGCCCGCGCGGCGGCATGATTGTGATCAGCCAACAGCCGATGCTCGATCTCAAACAATCCTTGCAGCCAGACCAACCCTGAAAGCCAGGCAAGATTGGCCGCCGACTCCTGATTTTGACATTTGGTCCAGGAAGGGAGCGCCGGTTTCCCAACCGGCTTACTATCCATGACCTGAAAACCCCAACTCCCCTTCGTATAACGTCCACCCGGGAACTCGAAACCATTGAACAATCTCCTTCCTTGGCGTAAGTCATACACGTGCATCTGGCTCATCTCAGACTTCGCGACTTCCGCAATTACCCGCGGTTGGACGTGGACTTTGCCCCGGGATTCCAGGTCTTGCTCGGCGACAATGCCCAGGGCAAGACCAACATCCTGGAAGCAATCTATTTGATGGCCACCTTGCGCTCGTTCCGCGGCGTTGGTGGTTCACAGATGGTGCGGCACGGACAGAAAGGTTATTTCGTCGGCGGCAAGGTCGTGGGGCAGGGGGATCACGAAATCAAAATGTATTGGTCTCCTGCCGAGCGCAAACTTAGTCTGGATAATCAACCGATCCGCAAGCTGGCCGATTACTTCGGTGCCATTCGCGTGGTCATCTTCTGCACGGAGGATTTGCAACTGGTCAAAGGCACTTCCCGCGCTCGCCGTCGTTTTGTGGACCTCCTCCTGTCGCAAACTCATCCTACCTACCTGCCATTGCTTCAGCGCTATGCCAGTGCCCTCCGCTCCCGTAATGCCCTGCTCAAGCAACGTGTTCAGGATGAATCCGCCCTCGAGAGCTTCACTGCGGAGTTGGTGAAACTTGGCAATGACCTCATCCGCATGCGGCATGAGTTGATCCCCAAACTTTCGCCGCTCGCGAGACTGGCTTATCGGCGCATCTCCAACGATGCCGAAGAACTCCGTCTCGAATACCAGCCGAGTGTGAAGAAAGATTTCGCTGTGGAACTCGCTCAAACCCGGGCGCGCGAACGCACCTACCGGTCCACGCTCATCGGCCCGCATCGCGACGAAGTGCAACTCCTCCTCAACGACCGCTCCGCTGCCCAATTCGGCAGCGAAGGACAGAAGCGCACCCTGGCCATCGCCCTCAAAATGGCCCAGGCCGAATACCTCACCGGACTTCATGGTTCTGCCCCCATCCTCCTTATCGACGATATCATGGGCGAACTCGATGCGAAGCGTCGCAGCGGTCTGCTCCCTTTGCTCGAGCGCGCTCATCATACTCGCGGCCAAGTCTTCATGACCTGCACCGAAGAAAACTGGCCCCGCGAACTCGGCCGCGACCTCCATCGCTGGGAAGTGCGCTCCGGGACTCTTAAGAAGTCCTCAGCAGGTTGATAATCGCTCGAAGATGCGGTTGCCTATCTCCTCCACTTACGCGAACGCTCTGAATCGGAAATAGCGTGTGGGATTCTGGCACAATCCACCGTAGTTTTCTATTGGCATGAAGGGCAGCAACGGTATCTTTTTCAGCGCCATGAATGATTCCAATCCGTCCCCGTACAAACCTGGCAAGATCGCCAAGGGAACCTCCTGGGCGTTCCTTTTGGTGGGCATCATCATCTTCCAGATACTCAAGCCAAACGCTCTTGGAGACTCCACGCAGAGTGGATCCGGCTTCATGCACACTGTGGCAGTGACATTGGTAGGAGTTGCCTGTGCCGTTGTCGGCGCGGTGATCGGAGTTATGATCGAAAAAAAGCGTGGCCGATGATGCGCTCAGGTCGTCATAACCCACCCGACGCAAATGAATCCATGGCGTCGCGCTTTATTGACTTGGAATGCCGCTGACAACCACCCATCCTCATTCTTTGCATGCGTCGTTCGGCTGTAATCATTGCGTTGGCAGTAGTGTTGCTCGGATTGCTCGCTTTTGCCTGGTTTCGCAGTGAAAGCGAATATCAGGCCAAGGTGCGGCATGGCCGCGAAATGGCGGCGGGCTTGAATGCACAATTCCTCGCCGATCCCCGGTTTCGGCAGGTCAGAGCCCTGGGTTATGGTAAGGATTCAGGACCATTGTGGTCGGAAGGTTCCTTCTGTGTTACTGGCACTGTTTTTTCAAGCAACGACCTGATGATCGTGCAAAGCCTCGTTCAATCGATGAATCCACCGGGCAAGGTGGAGTGCAAAATCAACGTCGTGAAACCGCCACAACCTGTTCGCCCGGTTATGAAGTCACCAGCCGCCACAAACAAACCGGCCGTGAAGCCTGCCATTAAAACCGTTCCACGCAAAAAATGAACGAAAGGGTTTTGCGCCTCGCCCAATGTCATTGTTTTTCCGGCTGTCCCACGAATTTCCATTCTCCATCAACGCGCTTTACTCTCATTTTCATCTTTGTGAGATCAGCGTCAAAATCAACTTTTAGTTCCACTTCATCATCCGATATGACTTCTCTTCCAATGATGCGATAACCACGGATTTCACTCAGGTCGTTTGTGGTTCGTGTTAAAACTTCGGCTTCAGACAGGCCCGTCCATTCCTTCTCCTTTTTCACCCTCTCGTCAGGAGTCAGGCTTGCCAGGATCGCATTCGTGTCCCCATTGCTCATGGCCCAAAGTGCCGTCTGAAATGCGGATTCCGGAGAGCCATATCCGGCAAATGCGAAGGACTCCTTCGCAACAGGGGCCTGCGAGAAATGTTCCAGCGTCGACAGCGGATGAGAATTGCTTTGCCTATCCACGAAACTCGTTTGCTCTCGTTGATTGCGCAAGCTGGTCACTTCACCCCGAAGCCGCAGCAATTCGCGGAACCAGCCGTTGGAAGTAACCTGCGTGCTATGAGCTTGGGCTAAAAGATTTGAGAGCCGCTTGTTCTCCATCACAACCTCGTTGACAAACTGGTGGTCCCGACTCAGTTTGCTGACCTCATTCTGCAACTTCCTTAGAGATTGATGTTGCATTACCAAGCCAGTTGCCATTCCAAGCAGCAGGCACGCAACCAATATCCGGATTTTAAGGTGCGCCATCGGTTGGCAGTAAGCTGAACCACTTCTCCTCTGTCAAGGAACGATTCTATTGTTCAAAACTTTTCCTACCAATTCCGCCCCCGTTGTGCAGAAATAGATTCAAGTTCACCTATGAAACAAATCCTAAGTCTCGGCTTCTGCCTCTTGTTCTTGGCCCTCTGCCATGCTGAACCTAGCGCTTCCACAGCCTCGAATCGTCCCGCAATCACAGACAGCGACAAGGTGGGTGGCTTCGCGCTGGGTTGCCAAGCCTACAGCTTTCGTGAGAACACGTTGTTTGAGGCCATCGATAAAACCAAAGCCTGCGGCGGCAAGGTCATTGAAATTTATACCTGGCAAAAATTAAGCCCCGGCACCGGAAACGTGGAAGTAAACGCAAACCTTTCCGACGCCAACATCAAACTGATCCGCGAAAAACTCGATGCCGCCGGCATCAAGCTGGTAAACGCCTATGTGGGCAATGCCAACTTCGTCAAGGGTAGCAAGGACGAGAAGTCGCCGCGCAAAGTCTTTGAATGGGCACGCAAAATGGGGCTGCGCGGCTTGACCGGTGAGCCGCCGGAAGATCAATTGGACATCATCGAGAAGCTGGCCAAGGAATATGACATCCAGTTTTGCCTCCACAACCACAAGAAGGAACCTGAAAAACCTGAGTACAAAAACTGGGACCCGCATTACACCCTCTCACTCATCAAAAACCGTGACCATCACATTGGCGCCTGCGTCGATACCGGTCACCTTGTTCGTAGCGGCATCAAGCCGGTGGAGGCCCTGAAAATTCTCCAAGGCCGCGTGCTTTTCGTTCACCTGAAGGACATGAACGAATGGGGGCCCAAAGCCATGGACCAGCCCTACGGCACCGGCGTCTCTGACATCAAAGCGATTCTCAACGAGTTGAAGCGTCAAAACTTCAATGGCCACATCTCCATCGAATACGAAAACACCACCGACCATCTGCTGGACGACATCAAAAAGTGCGTCGATTACGTGCGGGCTGAAGGGCCTAAGTCTTGATAGAATATGGAACTAGTTGTGCTTTTCGCTGTGATTGTTGGTTTGTTCCTCCTGCTTATCGTGGCATGGCTATTAAAGACGTTTTGGCATGAGAGCAGGGTAGATAAGAGATTTGGCGTCTCTTGTCTAAAGGAGGTTCTGGAATACAGGGACGGAGCCCGGATGGCAGAGTTGTCTTACAAGTTCGACGGCTCGAAGGAAGGCACCGTCGTCTTTATTTATTTTCAAGGCGCGAACTGGAACAAACCCAATACGCTCCAATCACTGAGGCTGAACGTGCCGCAATGGAACAGCGGTTAACGAAATGGGCCACCGCCCGCGATTGCAGTGCCATCGTTTTCGACCCGGTTAAAGTGATACACTGCGGAGAGGATTCGTAGAGTTAGCCCAATATGACAGGAAAGAACGGCAGGTGAGTCGCAAAACGTTTGAACGAATCGCCTTCCCCTGTTACCTTGCGCTCGATGCGAATTTTATCAGGCATACAACCGTCCGGCGCTCTGCATCTCGGAAATTATTTCGGGATGATGCGTCCGGCCATTGAATTGCAGGAAAGGGGCGAGGCCTATTATTTTATCGCCAATTACCACTCCATGACGTCGCTGTTCGAGGCCGAACCGCGGCGCAAGAATACATTGGATGTGGCGTTGGACTTTCTTGCCTGTGGATTGGATCCTAAAAAATCAGTTTTCTTTAAGCAATCCGATGTGCCGGAGGTGACGGAGCTCGCATGGATATTGACTACCCTGACCCCCATGGGACTTCTGGAACGCTGCACCAGCTATAAGGATAAGCTGGCACGTGGCATTTCCCCTTATCACGGTCTGTTTGCCTACCCAGTGCTGATGGCGGCGGACATTTTGATTTACGATTCGAACATCGTTCCAGTTGGTAAAGATCAGAAGCAGCACGTGGAAGTCACCCGGGATATCGCTGTCAAGTTCAACGAGCAATATGGTCAGACCTTTGTAATTCCTGAGCCGCAAATCCGGGAGGAAACCGCGCTGATTCCAGGAACCGATGGCCAAAAGATGAGCAAGAGCTATGGCAACACCATCGAGATTTTTGGTGAAGAAAAAGCGACGCGTAAAAAGATCATGGGTTTGGTGATGGACAGCCGCACCCCGGCCGAACCCAAACCAGATGCAGACAAAAACACGGCCATCCAGTTGTTAAAACTCGTCGCGCCTGCGGACGTGGCAAAGGATTTTGAAGAGCGACTCCGTGCCGGCGGCCTGGGCTATGGAGATCTGAAGAAGGCTTTGTTCGAACATTATTGGAACTATTTTTCCTCGGCTCGTGCCAAGCGCGCTGAGTTGGTGGCGAATCTCGATTACGTGAATGCCGTTCTCACCGATAGTGCGACACGTGCGCGCTCGCTGGCGGACAAGGTTTTGAAACGGGCGAAAGTAGCCAGTGGTCTCGACTGATCAGAGTTCTCTTTCATCCGTCACGCCGCGATTCGATTCATAATTCATTTCATAACGGTCCCGTCCCTTTACCGAGATGTGGACCGTTATTTTTATACTGTCCTTGTTGGTTTTCAGGAAATAGGAGGCGGTGCCGCCAGTTTCCTGGGCAAGTCTTTTAAATTCAGCGACGGGTTTGTCCTCGGCAAAATCCATCAGGATGGTGTTGCCTTCAATAACGGCACTTTGCACCCCGGCAATTCTGCGGCAGGTCCGTTCCAGCTCCAGCCTATAGTTTGCAGCCTTCGTTGACTGAGGCAACGCCGCAGGTTTTTCCGGCAAAGCACGATTGTAATAATATCCGAAGAATAGACTGAGCGGGATGCCAATCAGGAAAACCATCTTCCACGACCGCACGGGAGAGCCATCTAGAAACCGTAAACCGATTAGAACGGCAAAAATGATTGCAAACGCGATAATGTAGATAGTCATCCTCTGGTTCTCCATATTTGGAGGTCGCAACCATAACAGCGCAACCAATGCTGTCAATTGGTGTTAGTTCATTATGTCGTGGGAGTATCTTCTTGCCTTCCAGAGGGGTAGGCACGATGCTCACGCCTTCAAGTAAGAGGGTAATTCTATGGCAGCGGGAACAAAATCTGATTTGAAAAAGTCAAAGGGACACATTGCATTTACTCTCACCGAGTTGTTGGTAGTCATTGCCATCATCGCCATTCTTGCAGCGCTCCTCTTGCCTGCTTTGTTGAAAGGCAAACAAAAGGCGACGCAAACACAATGCACGAGCAATCTCAAACAGCTTTCTCTCGCCATTCACATGTACGTGGGCGACAACGGCGACCAACTTCCCGGCCCCATGTGGCAGGGGCTTTATTACACCTACAATAACGAGACCGAGCGCATGCTTTATTACCTTGCTCCTTATCTAAGCCTGCCTGCCCCGTCACCGAACGTCTGCACCGGCCAGGTCGCGATTTGTCCAACCGGACTGCTCCAATGCCATGAACAGCCGGGACAACCGCCTGAGTCCTTGATCCGTCCCGTTTCTTATCTACTCAGCGCCGAGGTGACCAACGTGATTACCGACATTGTCACTCGTCCCTTTGGTTACCCTTATTCCAGTCCATTTTATCGCCTGCCCCCAGGTCCCGATGAGCCACCGAAAAAAGTGGCTGAGATAAAAAGCCCTTCCACCAGCATGGCCATCACGGATGCCGACCAGCAAAACGCCTTTCCCGGCGGTCTCTACTTCAGTCTAATCCCGATGAACAAAGTGCACGGCGTTGTGCGGAACCAGCTTTTCTTTGACTGGCATGTGGAATCGGTGAAGTAACGGCATTTTTATTTTAGGTTTATGTTCTGACTTTTGTCCACAATGCTTTAAAGCCAGTCAGCAGCCATCCCCAAACTAGGCAGTTGACCACCGTAAGTATAATGCCGAAAAAAGGCGGGTTGCTTGCCGCAGGCCAAAGCCTACGTAACAGAAACCTTGGCCATGCGAGAAGCACCTCGATGTTGTACAACGCCAAAATCAACGGATCCAAATTGAATGCTTTGGGAGGAATGTGACTCAGCAGGATGATAAGTCCATTGAGACAGAGATAAACGACGTAATAAAGCAGTCCGAACAGGATCACTTGTTTTAGAAGTCGCTGATTCATGAACGCAATCCTACACACAACCGAGGGAGTTGACGAACACTGACGGGACTTCTCTTTGTCCGGAGCTTGCGATAGCTTTGAGTTGATGCATAAGCGGTGGTCGATGATTGTGATTTGCCTTTGCCTGACACCTGTCATTGTCGTGTTGGGCCTTAAGGCTTTCCAAGACAGAGAACCGCGTTATGCCGGAAAGTCTCTGAGTGCCTGGTTGGTGGAACTCAGCAACCCGGACCCCGCAATGGAAAAACAAGCGCGGACGGCGGTTCATGAAATGGGAACGAACGCGATTCCCAAGTTGCTCAAATTAATGAGCGCCGAGGATTCCAGTTTTAAATTGCAGTTGATCGGATGGACCGACAGGCAGTCCTGGGTGCGCTTCAATTTCCCACTCGCTTCGAATGAACGCGCCATGGCAGCGGAAGGTTTTGCTGTCCTTGGCCCGGAAGCCAGATCTGCAGTTCCCGCACTTTCCCGATTGGCCCAAAGAGACAAAGATGGATTTGTCGGCCAGGCACTGGTGCATATTGGAACGGAAGGGGTGGGGGCACTGGCCCAGGCTCTTGCAAATAATAACTTTGAAATCAAATCCAAGGCGATTGACGGCCTCATTCGGTACGGAGTTTTCTATGACTTGGAACACAGCAATGTTTCTCCACAGGAATTGGCAACATTCTCCATCCATGCACAAGTCGCAACGGTGCCTTTGCTCAAGGTTCTGCAGGAAACCAATCGGCTCATTCGCTCAAAAGCGATTCTTGCCCTCGGTTGGCTCCGCTTCGAGCCTCGACTGGTGGTGCCAGCGCTGATTACCAATTTACAAAGCACAACTTCGGGTTGGATGGTCCAGGCTTCATCGATCACTGCGCTCGGACAGTTTAAGAGTGACGCCCGCGAAGCTATTCCGTTGTTAACAAATGCGCTGTCCAGTCCTGATCCAATCGTGCGCGCCAGGGCGAACACAGCGCTGATTCAGATTGATCTTGAAACAGCTTCGAAATTAGGAATTAAGGAGTCTGAGGATCCCAAATGACTGCTTCAGGGCTAAACGCTACGTGCGGTGAAACAGGCTGGCCTGTAACGTTCGGTAGTATACATTCCTCTTATGAGGAAACGCTCTCACATTGCGCGCTGCATTTTAGTGGGGATTATCAGCTTCTTCGTTGTCTACCTTGGATTGCGCACGAAAGAGCCAAGTTTCCAAGGCCGAAACCTGAGCGCCTGGCTCAGTGACTATGGGAATTTGTCTGCGCCCGTTTCTAATTCAGATAAAAGACGGGTTTTGAAAAACAATGCTGATAATGCCGTTTACAACATGGGCACGAATGCCATCCCCATGCTGATGCAACGACTCCAGGCCAGCGATTCCAGTTTTCGCTATAGACTGGCGACATCCTTAAACCGTCTTTCTTTCATTAAAAATAAATTCACTACCACGGCGGATGAACGGTGGCACGCAGGGCTGGCTTTACAGGCACTGGGTTCGAAGGCTAAGCCCGCGATTCCCGAATTAACGAGGCTTTTAACCAATCCTTCCTTGGCTAATCATTCACTCAACCTCTTGATGAATTTTGATAACGAAACCGCCATTCCGATTTTGTTGCAAATGGCAACCAACAATAATGCTGAATTACGTAAAACCGCTCTGCTCGATTTGGGTTACAGGCGCCAAGGCAGCAATGGAGTGATCCAGGTCGTGTTGACGGGGTTGAAAGATCCTGATCCTAATGTGCGAGCTGTTGCTGTCGGCATGCTTTCGCGATTTCCCTCAGAAGCCGATTTGGTTGTGCCAGCGCTCGTCGACATACTATCAGATAGCTCGCTTCAACATCTTGCGATTCAGTCGTTGGGAGAACTGGGGGAGAAGGCTCGTCCGGCTGTTCCCAGACTCATGGAAATTGCATCAAATAAATGGGCCTTTAACCCGGCGGCTGTTGCATTGAGCAAGATAGATCCGGCTGCTGCACAGAGAATGGGTGTGCAAAGAACAAATCAATTTTCAATTTACGAATAGTAAGTTGGATTCCGGCCTAATTTGACGCTGAGCGCTTGTGCTCCAAAAACCACTCGTAAAGCTTCGGATTATCGTAGGTCGCCGTCCAGGAATTATGAGTCGCTTCAGGATAGATGGTTAACTCCACATCCTTGCAACCAGCCTTTTTCAAAATCTTCACCATCCGCTCTGATTCTTCGAGGGAAACAACATTATCCTTACCTCCGTGAAAAGCCCAGACTGGCAAGTTCAGGAGCGCAGGCTTTTTCTCCTTGTCCATCATCGATAACACCACGCCAATGTTTCCTTCACCCCCACAAATGGGCGCGACCGCAGCAAACCGCTCGGGATAAGTAGTTGCCAAACTCCAGGTGCCATAACCGCCCATGCTTAAGCCAGTCAGGTAAACCCGGTTGGTGTCCACGTTGTATTTGTCGATAACCTGATCGAGAATGCCCAACACGACGTCATCCGACCACTTGTGCCCGGCGGGGCAGAGCGGGGTGATCAGGATGAAAGGGAAATCGGGGTTTTTCTCGATGTATTTGGTCGGCCCATGAGTGGTGGCTTTCCAAATGTTTGTTCCACGCTCGCCTGAGCCATGTAGAAATACGATTGCCGGCCACTTCTTCCTCGAACTTGCCTTATAGTCCTTTGGCAAATAGAGCAGGTAATCGGTCTTGAAAGTTTGCGAACTTTTCTTTGCTGTCAGATTCTCGATGTTGGGTTTCGCAGGTGCAGTTGCTTGCTTCTTCATGGTCGAGCAGGATGTAAAAGTGAGTGCTGTGGCAACGGCAAGCAATAAATAAACTGTCTTCTTCATGGTTTTCCGTTCTGATGAAATGCCATTGCGTGGAGAGTGACGCGCGGTCCCTGGCTGAGTTCACATCAGCTTTAGCTTTGGCAAATCTTGTGAATCAATCAAGCCCACTGGCTCGCGTCTGGCGTTGACCACGATCAAATCGTCGATATTGCGCTCGTTAAAAATTTTCAAGGCCTCTTGCGCCAATGCTTCATCCCGAATGCAAATGGGATTACGGGTCATCACCGTTTTAACCGGTTGCGAGAGCAGGTCATTATTTGTGGCCATGTGACGTCGGAAGTCGCCGTCAGTAAATACCCCGACCAACTTCCCTTTGGAATTGACCACGCTCAAGCTGCCCGTCTTCGCGCGCGTCATCACCATCAATGCTTCCTTCACCGCGAGCGTTTCCTGTGCGACGGCATTACGTTGACCCGTGCGCATGATTTCTCCCACTTTCAGGAGCATGGCGCGGCCAATGGCTCCAGCCGGATGTCGCCTGGCAAAGTCCTGTTTTTTGAATCCGCGTGCTTGTAACACCGCCATCGCGAGAGCATCTCCCATTACCAATGTCACCGTCGTGCTGGAGGTCGGCGCGAGATTGAAAGGGCAGGCTTCCTTGGCAACCTTGACGTTCAGAACAACATCGCTGTAGCGGGCCAGGGATGATTTAGGCACACCAGTAATCGAGATCAACTTCACGGAAAATCTCTTCAAGGCCGGCATCAAATTGAGCAACTCCTCCGATTCACCAGAATAACTGAGCGCCAAAATCAAGTCCCCATCATTGACAATGCCCAGATCGCCATGCACCGCATCGACGCTATTTAACACAACGCTCGTCGAGCCGGTGCTGGAAAGTGTGGCGGCGATCTTGCGTCCAATCGCTCCTGATTTGCCGATGCCAACGACGATGATTTTCCCGCGCCGACGCAACGTATCGACGACCAGTTCCACCGCTTGATCAAATGATTCGTCGAGCAGATTGCGCACGCCTTTCAGCGCCGCCAGTTCGATATCAAAAACTTCCCGAGCCCGGGCAAGATGACTCATGGAATTAGAATGCCAATACGCCGTCCCGGTTGCAATCATGAACCAGAAAACTGCTTGCTGAAGACATGGAAGATGCCTAAAGTTGCCGCGCTGAAGGATGAAAAATTCATTTAAAATATTGCTTCTGGTCGCGATGGCTGTGTTGGCGTCGCCATTCCAGCTACACGCTGACGAAAAAGGCACTACGATTTTGGGCGGTCTCTCCAGCACGGCTCTGGGCGGTTCTGTGAACACCTCGATCCAAGGGGACATGACATTGGAGGTCTGCACCAATGTTCCAGTTTCCTACGTGCAGTCTTTGAAAGCCAGGCGTCAGCAGATGATTACCAGGTTTAAAAGTGTATACTTGTCCAATCACGGTTTTGGTAGAAATCAGCAGGTAATCAGCATGCAGGCAATGTTCAATCATCTCCTTGCCACCAACCGTTTCTCTTCCGCGACATTTAGCTTCGATGGGTTTGCTTACTACGACATGCCTGGAGCTTTGTCAGGTCAGTATGGCACTTTGCTGATGCCTGATATGAAGGTTCTGCGTTTAACGAAAAAGCAGTTTGCAAAATCTGTTCCAGTGAGTGCCCCACAGCTTCCAGCAAATCCGCAACCGGGGATAGGCCCTCAAACAAATCCACCAAGTGTAGTGGTGGATGTAGGGATGGAACTGGGGCGCGACACTAGCCTCCATAATTATTCCCCTCCACTTCCACCGACTACTTTTTACCCGGGGAATCAGCTTCCCGTTCCGCCGGTCCCGAACCGCCCGCCTAGTCCAATGATGCCCTAATCCCCGTTCGGATACGACCCAAGCACCTTCACGAAATTGCATTCCTTCTGCAACTCCACGATGGCTTTGGCCACGCGTTTGTCCTCCTTGTGGCCTTCGCAATCGACGAAGAAATAGTATTCCCAGGCTTTGCGCTTGCTGGGGCGTGACTCGATCTTCGTCATGTTCAACTTGAACCGGCGAAAGGCAGCGAGAGCTTTGTATAAGGCACCCACTTCATGACTGAGACTCAGCATGATGCTCGTACGATCCTTGCCCGTCGGCGGGCTGCATTGACGGCCCAGGACCAGGAACCGAGTTGCATTCGCCGAGTTGTCTTGAATGTCGCTTTCCAGAATGCGCAAACCGTAATGTTCGGCAGCCAATGAGCCGGCGATCGCAGCGGAATTCTTTTCCTTCGCCGCGAACTCAGCGGAGCGGGCGTTGGACGAAGTTTCGATGATCTCAGCGTTCGGCAGATGAGTCTGTACCCAAATGCGGCATTGCCCAAGGCTTTGGGGATGCGAATAAAGCTTTTTGATTTGCTCCCGCTTGCAGGTGCTGACCAGGCAATGCTGAATGGGCAACACGATTTGTGCGACGATCTTCAGGTCACTATCCACAAACATATCCAGCGTGTGGGTGACCACGCCTTCGGTGGAATTTTCAATCGGCACGACTCCATAGTCCGCGCGGTTCTTCGTCACTTCGGAAAAAACATCCGCAACGGTTTTTTGCGCGGAATATTTCAAGCTCGCACCAAAGCGGCGAATAGCGGCTTGATGGGTGAAAGTGGCTTCCGGCCCGAGATAGGCAATGGTCATCGACTTTTCCAGCGACAGCGCGCTGGACATCACTTCGCGGTAAATGGCTCGCAATGATTCATTGGTGATTGGGCCATGATTCAGCTTGCAAATTCGTTCCAGGACAGCGCGCTCGCGGTGTGGAGCATAAATTTCCTCACCCGCCTTCAGTTTGATATCCCCGATTTCCAAGACATGCTTCGTGCGTTCGTTCAGCAGCTTGACGATTTGCGCGTCGAGGCTGTCGATGGCTTTCCGATGCTCGGGGATGTTCATGATTCAGGCGGGTTTTCGGCTTTGGAAGACTCTGCTTCGGATTCCGTTGGCGGTTCCACCGGGGAGGAGGTCGCTTCAACAGCAGTTTGGGCAGCCTCTCCGGTAACCTGTGCGAGTTCGACTTGGGCCGGTTGCTCCGTGGGTGCAGTGGCCAAATTAGGATCGGTGGTCACCAACCCTTCCGGTCTTGTGACCGGTATCCGGCGCAGTTCATCCGCTGCCGGCAATTCATCCAAATTGCGCAGGCCGAAATATTCGAGGAAGAGCGGGGTGGTTCCGTAAGTGATCGGACGGCCTACAACTTCAGCGCGGCCCACCTGCTCGATTAATCCACGTTCCACCAATGTCGCGACCACGCCATCCACGGCAACTCCGCGGACTTGTTCCACTTCGGCACGAGTAAGCGGTTGGCGATAGGCAATGATGGCAAGAGTTTCGAGGGCAGGTTGGGTCAGGCGAGGGGGGCGGGCTTTATGGCCTACCAAGGCTTTTAACCACGGGGCAAATTCCGGTTGACTGACAAATTGCCAGGAACCGGCGATGCAAGCCAGCCGGTAACTTCGGGCTGCCGTTTCGTGTTCAGAGGCCAACTGTTCCAAGGTCGTAACCATTTCCTCTTCCTTGACCTTCTTGAAAGCCTTGACCGTTTCATCCCCCTCGGTATTGGCTGCGGCGGTCGCCAGCACGTCGCGAAGCTCTTTGATACTCATTGGCTTCTGCGCCGAAAAAAGGAGGGATTCCAGTATAAATTTCAGTTCCATGTTAGCTTCGAAAATCAAGTGCCCGATGCAGGCTCATTAGCGGGTGGAAGCCCGTGTTCCGTTGTGGCCACAGTCTCTGCCGGAGCAGGTTCGGCAGGAGGAAGCGCCTTGGTGATGTCGATTTCTCCAAAAGTCTCGTCCTGAGTGCAAACCAATTGCTTCAACCGGATGAGTTCAAGGACGGCAAGAAAAGTAACCACCACTTCCGTCCGGCTCATGGCGATTGCAAATAGTTCCGAGAACCGCACCTTCGGCTGATCGGTCAATCGGATCATGATGAGCTCTATCTTCTCGCTGACGGTCCATCTGTCCTCAAATACGTCGCGGGTCGCACCTTCACGTTCTGTGATCCGCCGGAGGATGGTTGAGACAGCATTTACCAGGTCGAAAAGTGATACTTCAGGTTTGCCGGGAGCTTCAGGCGCAAACTCGGGTTTAATTGGAATGCGCGGGAAAATGTTCTCCTGTTCGCCTTCCAGGACTTGCAGTTGCGCGGCTGCATCCTTGAATTTCTTGTATTCCACCAATTGGCGGATCAATTCCCAGCGCGGATCCTCTCCCTCATCTTCACCCTCCGGCTGAACCTGCTGTTCCACCGGCAACAACTCCTTGCTCTTGATATACATGAGCGTGGAAGCCATTACCAAAAATTCGCCGGCAATTTCAAGATCCAGCAACCGCATGACCTCGATATACTCGATGAATTGAGTGGCCAACTGCGTCAAATTGACATCGTAAATGTCGACCTCCTCCTTTCTTATCAGGTAAAGGAGTAAATCAAGCGGGCCTTCAAAGACCTCAAATTTGACTTTATATTCAGCCATTGCACCCCGCTGCGGCTCGCAAACCGGGAAAAGCCATCTTAGGCTTTGGCAGGAAGCATTGCAACGCCAGAACGCAACTGGGGTGTATCACGCGGCACTTCTACGGGATACATATTGACAAACTGCGTTCGCGCCTTAAAATTAAGG
>NZ_ABOX02000063.1 GCF_000172555.1 Pedosphaera parvula Ellin514 | reverse complement strand
CTATTTGCGGGTGAACTTTGGACTTTGAACTTTTGAACTTTGGACTTTAGGATAAACGCATGAGACATTCCGGCAAAGCCCGCAAGGCAGCCTTTAAGATGATTTTTTGGACGTTGGTTGCGCTCGGCGTAATCTTCGTCGCCGGTGCATTGGCAGCGATGTTAGGCACCTTCATTCTCGGCATCTCCATTTTTCTCGTGGCATTATGGGGCGTTTTCGCCCTTTTCACCCTTTATTTCTTTCGTGATCCGGAGGCGAAGGTCCCGACAGGACCCGATCTGATCGTTTCGCCCTCCCATGGTGTGGTGGATACCATCGATGAAATTGACGAGCCCAAGTTCATGGGCGGACGATGCCAGCGTATTTCCGTATTCCTCTCGGTGCTCAACGTGCATGTGCAGAATGCGCCCATCGCAGGAAAGGTGGCTTATTACAAATACACCAATGGCCAGTTCCTGAACGCGATGAAAACGGAATCGGCGACTCATAATGAAAACGCCTATATCGGGTTTGAATCGACTGACCACCCGGGCGAAAAGCTCGGTCTGCGATTGATTGCTGGCGTGCTGGCACGCCGGATTGTGCCGTTCGTGAACGGGGGCGATGAAGTGGCGCGCGGCGAACGCATCAGTTTGATTCAATTCGGTTCGCGCACAGACATTTATCTGCCGCTGTCGGCCAAAATCAACGTTAAGTTGCGTGATAAGGTGGTGGGAGGCGAGACCATCATCGGGAAGCTTGAATAGGCACGATATGGCGACGCCAGCTCCTTCCAACGTGCCGGAAGCGGAAACGCCCAAGCTGAAGATCTATTTTCTGCCGAATTTGCTGACGGCGGGCAATCTCACGTGTGGTTTTGTGGCCCTGACCAAGATCGTGGAGGCGGATTTATCCACCGGCGATTTCAAGCAAATCAAGATTGCGCTCGCTTACATTCTGCTGGCCTGCATTTTTGATTTATTTGATGGGCGAGTGGCGCGCATGGGGGGGCGCGAAAGCCCGTTTGGCCGTGAGTTTGATTCACTCGCGGATTTAATTTCGTTCGGCGCCGCGCCCGCGTTTTTGGTGCATCGCATTGTTTTGAAGGATGTGTTTGTGAATTACCCGCAGATTGGCTGGTTCATTGCTTCCATCTATTTGATTTGCGGTGCGTTTCGGTTGGCCCGGTTTAACTGTCTGGCCGCCATGTCCGGCAGTGGTGGCGGGAAGGAGTTTTTGGGATTTCCCATCCCCTCAGCGGCGGGGATGGTGGCGTCCCTTACGTATTTCATGATCTGGTGGAATGAAAAGGCATTTGCGCAGGGTTCATGGAAATATGTCCTCCCGGTGCTGATGATTTTTCTTTCCTGCATGATGGTGAGCGAGGTGAAGTATCCGACGTTCAAATCGCTTGATTTGAAGGCGACCAGGACCTTCACCAAGACGTTGGTAACCATTATTTTTATCGTTGCGGTGTTGATTCTGCAGGAGCATATCCTGACTTGGGCCTTGCCGATTCTTTTTACCTCCTACCTGATCTACGGATTCATCCGGCCGCATATTTCCCGCAAAATGCGGCAGGAAATCGAGGAGGAGGAAGAAGGCGATGATGCCGCCCCGACGGTTTGACGATGACGCATGTCGGATCTCTATCCCACCTTCATTGCCATATTGACCGGTTTTCTCAGCGGTCTTATTTTATCCATTCCGGTCGGACCCATCAACGCCACCATCATAAATGAAGGGGCGAGGCGCGGATTTAAATGGGCGGCTTTGATTGGGATCGGGGCGTCGTTGATGGAGGTCATTTATTGCGGATTCGCTTTCAGCAGTTTTGCTTCATTCTTTAGCAAAGGCCTGATTCAAGCGGCCATGGAACTGGTCAGTTTCGTATTCATGCTGGGATTGGGGTTGAAATTTCTGATGACAACGACGGTTCCGCATGCAAGCAAGGTGGAGGAAAAGATTGAAATCAAACTGCATCCTCACTCGGCTTTCATGACCGGATTCGTTCGCGTGATGGCCAATCCTGGCGTCTTTCTGGGATGGGTCATTCTTGGAGCCCATTTCATCTCCCACGAATGGGTGCAACCGACGTGGGAAAGCAAGGGTTTTTGCGTGCTGGGAGTGCTATTGGGAACTTTGCTCTGGTTTCTGGGTTTGAGCTGGGCGGTTTCGCTTGGCCACAGGAAATTCAAAGATAAAACCCTGGTGCGAATGCAGAAGGCTTCGGGGATTTGTCTCCTGGTTTTCGCCGCGATCAATGGTGTTCACATGATCCTGGCGTTGGCTAAGAAGTGACGAGCTCCGTCTCCCGTTGTGAACCGAGACCGCCAACCTTTTGTCCGGCCAGGAGTATCAAGAGAAGATGGGCCAGCGCGCTGCACCATTGGATCGTGGCAATGATCATGTAAAGACGATGCCGGTCAAAGAAATGCGAGTAGCTGAGGACTTTATGATTTGCGGTATCCAATAGTTGGTCAATCCAGGCATGGGCGAAAAACAGTCCAATGAGCGAAAGAACCATGACAAGCCAGGTGGCTGGCAGTCCATAACTGACGAGAAAACCCGCCTTTTTGCGTTCGGCAAGCGTATTCCAGAGCAGGATTAGAAGTGCGCCGATGCCAATAAGGTTGAGCCAATTGGTGACTTGTTGAGTTACAAACCCAACTTCCCGTTCGCCTCCAAGAACCTTGCTGGCGGTGGGGATGACGATAAGCGAATAGAAAGTGAAGCCGCCCATCCACAATGCCATGGCCAGGATGGCGAGGTAACGTCGAGCGAGCGGCAGATAATTCCTGATCATAGTCATCGGAACGATATTAGCTGCCCTCGACCAGAATGAGAATCTCCATTTAACGCCACAGTTCATGCCTTTAAAGTGGCACTCGAAAGCGCTTTTGCTCATTGTAGGCCGAGGCGGCGAAGCTTGCTCAAAGAAGTTGGCGGTGAATAGTGTTTAAACCCATGAAGATCCGCGGTAATTGGAAGCGAACGAGAGCGGTATGGCTGGTAGCACTGGTCGCCGCGCCTGTTGTGTCAGCCGCTGAAAATCCCAGTAACGGTTCCACGGAACCCATCTCTCCCGGATTCAAGAGCAATGCCGAAGCTTCCGGCCAGACCAATGCCGAGCCCAAAACAGAAATGTGGAGCTGGCACGCGCAAAATACTTATATTCTGCAGTATCATCCCGGTTTTCCGGCCAAATATTCCGGGCCAAACAGCTTGCGGAACGTGAATGAGGTCGATGAAACCGGGTCGCTTGACCTGCTGGTGGGGAGAAGATTGTGGCCTGGAGCCGAGTTCCATGTGGATGGCTTGATGTGGCAGGGGTTCGGATTCAGCGGTACGCGGGGAGTCGAAGGTTTTCCGAATGGCGAGGCATTCCGGGTCGGCACCAAGGTTCCCAACGTGAACATCTCCCGTCTTTTCATCAGGCAAACCATTGGCCTGGGTGGAGAACTGGAGAACGTAACAGGAGATGATCTGCATCTGGCCGGCGAGCGGGATGTTTCGCGCGTCACGCTCACGGTCGGCAAAATGAGCGCGAAGGATATTTTCGACAACAACGCCTACGCCAATGATCCGCGAACCCAGTTTATGAACTGGAGCCTGATGGCCAACCAGGCCTGGGACTATCCAGCAGACAGTCTGGGCTTCATGACGGGTCTGGCTGTGGAATTGAATCAACCTTCGTGGACGGCGCGCTATGGATTTTTTCAGGTGCCGCGCACGTCTAATGGAGTGGCCCAGGATCAGGCCTATACAAAGGCGTGGGCAATGGTGACTGAACTGGAGCACCGTCACACATTGAATGAGCACCCCGGGGCTATTCGCCTGCTGGGTTACCTGAATCAGGCGCACATGGGGAGTTACCAGGAGACGCTCAATAACCCCAGCCTTAACGAGAATATCACCCTGACGCGCGAGTACCGATTTAAGTATGGTGTTGGGTTGAATGTGGAGCAGGAATTGGTGAAGGACATTGGGGTTTTCATGCGTCTGGGTTGGAGTGACGGGCAAAATGAAGCCTGGATGTTCAGTGACGTGGACCATGCCGCCTCCTTGGGATTGAGTGTCAAAGGCAGTTTCTGGAGCCGTCCGGACGACACTTTGGGCCTGGGAGGAGCGATCAATGGAATCACCCATGTGCACCAGGAATTTTTTGCAGCGGGAGGGTTGGGCATCCTGGCCGGGGATGGCGCGTTGACGTATGGGCTGGAAGAATTGATGGAAATCTATTATGATTTCCAGATCTGGAAAACGGTCCACGGCGCTGGAGATTATCAGTTTATCAATCATCCGGCATTTAACCGGGATCGAGGGCCGGTATCGGTTTTTTCAGCGAGATTACATTTTGCATTTTGACGCTATGCATCAGACACACAAAGCCCAATGGCAACATCATCATAACTTTGTCGAGGATTTTACCTCGGCGGAAAAGAATACCCGGAGGGTAATTGCCTTCACGGCAGTGATGATGGTGGTGGAAATTGTTGGTGGCCTGAAACTGCATTCGATGGCCTTGTTTGCCGACGGTTGGCATATGAGCACGCACGTGGTGGCGTTTTTCATCGCGGCCTGGTCTTATGCGGTGTGCCGCAAGAATGCGGGGAATCACAGATACAGCTTCGGTACCGGGAAGGTGGGAGTGTTGGGCGCCTACACCAGCGCGTTGATTTTGGGGATCATCGGGTTGTTCATGGTTTATGAATCGGTAGAACGTTTGTTTTCTCCTGTCCAGATACATTATAACGAAGCCATTGCTGTGGCAGTTGTGGGCTTGATCGTGAATGTAGTGAGCGCCTGGTTACTCAAAGACAGCCATCATCATGGGCATGATCACGGACATGAACATTCGCATGACCACGGCCATGATGATGATCATAAGCATGGCCATGCACACGATCATGATATCAATCTAAAGGCTGCTTATATTCATGTAATCGCGGATGCAGTAACTTCGATGTTGGCCATCGTGGCACTCGTTGCCGGGAAACTGGCAGGTTGGAGTTGGTTGGACCCGGTGATGGGAATTGTGGGTGCAGGAGTCATTGCACAATGGGCTTATAGCCTTATCCGCCAGACGAATATCATTCTTTTGGATCGCGAGCCGGAGGAGACGGATCTGAATGAGGAAATCCGCAAGGCGATTGAGTCTGATGCCGACTCCACGATTACCGATCTGCACATCTGGCAACTGGGAGTGAACAAATTTGCGGCGATAATTTCGGTGGTGGCGCATCAGCCCAAATCGCCGGATATTTATAAAGCGAGGTTGAAGGAGCATGAGGAATTGGTTCATGTAACCGTGGAAGTGCATCGATGCGAGGAGGAGCATGCGACGGCTTGAATGAGTTGAGAGCACGAGACCGTGTGCAGTCCAAAAGCGTTCCTTGTGTTCCGGTTGGATTAGCTTACTGTTGGCATCATGGCAAAATCCTGGTTCTCAAAATTATTTTCGCATGCCCCGAAGCCCGTTCTGGAAATAGCTGGCGCGGAGGCCAATCTTGAGGACGCGGAGGTGCAGTTTAATAGGGGAATGAAATTTGCCAATCTGGCGGAACCAGAGCGGGATTATGCGCAGGCGGCCGAGTGGTATCTAAAAGCAGCGGACCAAAGCCATGCGCTCGCACAATTCAATTTGGGAATGATGTATGCACATGGTCAGGGTGTGGCACGGGATGAAGTGAAGGCGACAGTATGGTTTGAAAAGGCGGCCATGCTTGGAGATGCGGGGGCGCAACATCAGTTGGGCATGAACCATCAACGTGCCAGTAAGGCGGGAATGGACAATCATGAAACATGGATTGAAGCTTACAAGTGGTATCAACTGGCGGCGGCGCAGGGATATAAGGGTTCACATCAGGCGTGCGAGTCCATGGCTCTTAAAATGACACGTGAGGATGTGGCGGACGGTCATAACCGGGTAAAGTGTTTTCTGGCCAAAAATGCAAATACCGTTCACAAATAATAGTCATGAAGAGAGCCACATTATCAGACCGGCCAGACGGCAGCTTTGACCTTGAATATGAAAATGGGCGGGGCGCGAAGACGGTGATGCGCCTGGACGCGAATACTTATGAAAAAGCGATCAAGGAAGCGAGGGTGTTTCTTGGGACCAAGGGGGATGGAACGGATGAGGATGGCGTGGCATGGGAGATTGATGGGGAAACGGCTTAGAGTCTCTTTTTATTCGGTGCCGGTTTAGTCCTCCCCGGGACTTTGAAGGAGTTATCTGGCGGACTATACCGAATGCCAAAATTAATTTCCGGAATGGGGAAAAGAACCGGATGAAAGGAGGCGACGAGCCTGATGAAAGTGGAGACTGAAAAGGCCATGGCCTTGGGGAAGAGGAACTGCGTTAGTCATTGGGTGCAGGGTGCTTTTGATTTGAGGCGGCGTTGTCGGCCTGGTCGCTATCTAGGGATAGCGCCTGCGGCCTCCGCCTTGCCTCAAACCAAAATCCCTCCTGCCATTCGGAAATTTCTTTCGGCATTCGGTATAACTGCCCCAACTATCGGGCAGGGTTAAGGATGGGAACCATTGAAAACCAGGGCATATACTGGACTAAATGGAAGGTGAATCGCGGCATACAATTTAGAGGGGAAAATGAGCGACAATGCCAGCCAACCCAATTTATTGCTTCCAACGGCCAATTCTTCCGGGACGGCATTTGATCGAGACAAGCTGAAGGCATCGATCTCCGGACTGGCGGACAAGGGTATCTACATCGGGACGTCGTCGTGGAAATATCCAGGTTGGCGCGGGATGTTGTATCAGGAGGATCGTTACATTTACCGTGGAAAATTTTCCGAGACACGATTTGACCGGTTGTGCCTGGGCGAGTATGCGGAGGTGTTCAAGAGCGTATGCGTGGACGCGGCGTACTATAAATTCCCGGATGAACGCTATCTTAAGAACCTGGTTTCGGAGGTGCCGGAGGATTTTCTGTTTACCTTCAAGGTGACCGATGACATCACCATCAAACAATTTCCCGAACTGCCGCGGTTTGGTTTGCGCGCGGGCAGACCGAATGAGCATTTTTTGAATGCGGATTTGTTTGCCGCAGCCTTCCTGAAACCGTGCGAGGAGTTTAAAAAGAACATTGGTTTGTTGATGTTCGAGTTTTCACGGTTTGGTCCCCATGATTTTGCGCGCGGTCGAGATTTTGTGGAGGCGTTGGACCAATTCCTGGGAAAGTTGCCGAAGGGTTGGCGGTATGGTGTGGAGATTCGGAACCGGAATTTTCTCCATCCGGACTATTTTGAGATGTTGGCACGGCATGGCGTAACCCATGTGTACAACAGTTGGGCCGAGATGCCGCCGGTGAGCGACCAACTGGAGCTGCCGGGGAGCGTGACGAATCCGGAGTTTGCGGGCGCGCGATTACTGCTGAAGCCCGGTCGGAAATATCAGGAAGCGGTGGATAAGTTCAAACCGTACGACCGGTTGAAGGAACCGTATGAGGATGTGCGGGTGGCGGCGGCAAAATTGATCAAGAAGGCCCTGGCAAAAGAGGGGTTGAGCAAACTGTTTTTGTATGTGAATAACCGTTTGGAGGGAAATGCGCTGCAAACCATCATCGCCATCCTGGAAAAGTTAACGTAAAAGGTTGGGTAAAAATACCGGTTAAAAAAAGGTATTGACAGGATTCGCTTTCCGACCCATACACGTAGATAGTATGCATAAGATAACAAGGCGGCAGAATCAGATTTTGGAGTATATCCTAAAATGCCAACAAAAGGATGGAATCACGCCGAGCATGCGTGACATTGCGGCCCATTTTGGGTTTCGCAGTCCGCGCACGGTGACGGACCATGTGGAAGCGTTGAGGAAAAAAGGCGCGTTGGTGAGTGAGCCGGGATTGGCGCGCACCTTGCGAGTGGTTTCCCCGCTGCAAGCGTTTCGCAAGCGGGTGGTGGATATCCCGGTCTTTGGATCCATTCCGGCTGGTCTCGCGGAAAATCGTTACGAGGAGGCGCGGGGATGTGTGTCGATTGATGTTGGCACGTTGAACATCAAGCCGACGACGCGCACCTTTGCGCTGGAAGTGCGAGGCGATTCGATGATTGGCAAAAACATTTGTCCGGGCGACATCGTGATTTTGGAACACGGCGTCGAGGCCAAGGTGGGCGATGTGGTGGCGGCGTTGATTGACAACGAGAGCACGCTCAAGACTTATGTGAAGGAGCGCAGCAAAACCTATTTGCGCGCGGAAAATCCAAAGTATTCCAAGTTGATTCCAGCGGATGAACTGGTGATCCAAGGGGTGATGATTGCCCTGATTCGGAGACGCAGCAAGTAAGAGAGGCCTGGTAACAGGGTTGTTTACGCCACGTGTTTGTGCGCGGTGGGACCAGGTTGTCGGAAAGATTTAATTGGATCTTTCGCCGCTTACAGATCCACGCGATATGCCCGCGCCTCATTCTTCGTTCAAGTGAAGTGAGTAAAGTATTGGCATGAATAACGAGGGATGCGCTGGATTGCGCTGATGGGTGCCGCTTCGGGTTGCCTGGATGGAACTGTTTAGAATCGCGGGCCGAAGCGGGGATTCTTTTGGGGATTGATTCCTATAGACATGCCGACCCTGCGGGCCTTAAGAAAGTCGCCGGTTTGCCGAGGTCAGATAAGAAAAATGTGGGCTGGAATGACGGTTTGACGAAAGCCATTCGCAAGTCACTCGAATGGCCTTTCCTGCCAAAACTCTCCCCACTTCACTTAGTGCAACTGCGGTGAAATTACGTTCCTCACGAATAAATTGACTTAATTTAGCCATCATGAGGGCTACCGAGGGAGAAATGAGAGCGCGGGCGATTGTCCACCTGGATGCGGACGCGTTCTTTGCTTCAGTGGAGCAGGCGGCGGATGCGCGATTGCGGGGCAAGGCCATGGCGGTGGGAGGAGAAAAGCGCGGCATCATTGCCTCGGCTTCCTATGAGGCGCGGAAGTTTGGTGTTTACACGCCGATGCCGACTGTGCGGGCGCGCAAGCTGTGTCCGAAGCTGATCATCGTGCCGGGAGATTTCGAGAAGTATGAGCGATTTTCCCGCTGGATGTTTTCGTACGCGTACGATTTCACACCTGAGGTGGAGATCAGTTCGATTGATGAAGGTTACTTCGATTTGACCGGGGCGCGGAAATCGCCATTAGAGATAGCGGAGATCATTCGCGGGGCCATCAGGGGGGCATTAAAAATCACGGTGAGCGAGGGAATCGCCTGCAACAAGCTGGTGAGCCAGATTGCTTCCAAGCTGAACAAGCCGGCAGCGTTCAAACAGGTGCCGTTGGGAGGTGAGATTCCATTTTTGCATCCGCTGCCAAACAAATGGCTGCCGGGCGTGGGACCGACGACCGCGACAAAGTTGAATGCGGCCGGGTTGATCAGAATTGGGCATATTGCGAAAACCCCGTTGGATTTATTGCAGTTGCTGATGGGGAACATGGCGCGAAGCCTGAAGGAGTTTGCCGATGGGATTGATGAGCGGCCATTAATACAGGAGAGCGAACCGGCGAAGTCGTACGGTCATCAAGAAACGTTTGGTGTGGACCAGACCGATGAGGAATTCATCGAGGCGACGTTGAAACGGATGGCGGACAGCTTGATGGCGCAGGTGCGGGCTGATGACAAGACCATTCGCACACTCACCGTGAAGGTGCGTTACAACGACATGGCCGAGGATCAGGCAGGCGAGAGCCTGCTGGAGCCGACGGATTTGGAGACGGATATTTATGGCCGGATACGGGTGTTAATGAAACAAGCGTGGCGGCGGCGGGTGAGTTTGCGAATGGTGTCGCTGCGGCTTTCGAATGTTTACAGCGGAATATTCCGCGCGGAATTGGCGTTGGAACGATCGGCGGAACAACATGAGGCGAAGAGACGGCTCGCAAGCGCGGTGGATCAGTTGCGGCAGAGTCGCGGCAAGCAGGTGATTTTGCGCGGACACGATTTCCAATTGCGCGAGGCGAGTCCCGATTACAAAGCTGTGAAGAGCCGGGTGCTGGCCTCAGCTCCCAGACGGCAAGTGGCAACGCGAGTGAAGGTGAAGCATTACCTGCCGTTGAACATGCACAGCTATTACTCCTTTTTGAATTCCACGCTATCGGTTGAAGGGGTGGTGAACCTGGCGCGACGTTATGAATTGCCCGCAGTGGCGTTGACTGATGACGGGAATTTGCATGGTGCGGCTGAATTTGTGTTGGCGGCGAAAAAGGCGGGAATCAAACCGGTATTGGGGGTGCGTGTGAAGGTGGGCGGCATCCCGGCGTTGTTCTACGTGGAAAACACGAAGGGCTATCACAACCTGTGCCACCTGCTCTCGGCGCCGAAGGAGCTGACTGCGCGGGAACTGGAGGGAAGGACAGAAGGTTTGCTGGCGGTGAGTTATAATCGACTGCTTGCACCGTTTTTTCCCGGGCGATTTTATTTTGCCGTGAACTCGCGTGAAGCAATGCGAGACGCGCCGCGTGAATGGCCGTGTGTGGCAGCACTGGCCTGTCGTTATGCGGTGCCGGGAGACCGGTGGAAGTATGACGTGGTGCAATCGATTCGCACGCTGACGTTATTGAAGCAGGAACATCCGGAGAAAATCATGGGTGGGCAGTTGCATTTTCGTTCGCCCATGGAAATGCAGAGAATGTTTGGGGAACATCCGGAGTTATTGGTGAATACGAATGAGATTGCGGAACGTTGCTCGTTTGAATTTCCATTTGGGCCGCCACAGTTCCCGGCGTTTGCGACACGGGATGGATTATCGTCAAAAGCATTATTGCGCAAATTGGTGATGGACGGATTGGAGAAGCGCTATAAGGACCGGGCGGAGAAGCATCGAAAGCAGGTGGAAGAGGAGTTGAGTATCATCGAGGAGGTGGGTTATGAGGAATATTTCCTGGTGATGTGGGACATTTTGCAGAGTTGCAAAAAGGAAGGAATCGAATGGATCACGCGCGGAAGTGCGGCGGATTCGTTGGTCTGTTATTGCCTGGAGATTAGCGGGGTTTGTCCGATCCGGTTTGAGCTTTATTTTCGGCGTTTTCTTAACAAGGACCGGATGGCGTTGAACAAGCTGCCAGACATCGACGTGGATTTTCCCCATGACCGGAAGGATGATGTCATTGATTTAATTTTCAAAAAGTATGGGGAGGAGAAGACTGCAATCGTCGGCGGGTTTTCGACTTATCAAGCGCGTGGCGCCGTTGCGGATGTGGCGAAGGTATTGGGCGTTTCGGAATTTCAGATCAGGCGGTTCACTGAGCGCATTCCGCATACGGCAGCGATTGGCTTGACGGAGATTTTGAAGGAACACCAGGAATGCGGTGACCTGCCGTTGGAGGAGGACCCTTACAAATCGGCATTGGAGATGGCGGAGTTTTTGGATGGATTTCCGCGCTATGCAAAGATGCATCCGTGCGGGCTGGTGTTGTCGCGACAACCGATGCATGAGTTGACGCCAACGTTTATCGCGAACAAGGGGTATCCCACGACGCATTACGATATGGATGCGGTGGAGATGATCGGGTTGATCAAGATGGATGTGTTGGCGCAGGGTGGGTTGGCAGTCATGCGCGACATGGATGAGGGGTTGAGGCAGCGAGGGATTCAATTTGATTTGGCAGCGCTGGAACCGTGGGAAGATAAACGTGTCTGGGAAATGATTTCCGGTGGTGGAGCGCGGGCGGTGCATCATATCGAGAGTCCGGCGATGGTGAGTTTGTGTCGCATGTGCAACGTGAGTGAGATTGACGGGTTGATAGCGATTGTGAGCGTGATCCGGCCCGGGGCGGCGAACGAGCAGAAGAAGGTGAAGTTCACGCGGCGTTATCAAGGGATGGAGCCGCCCAGTTATCCGCATCCGTCACTTGAAGCATGTTTGAAAAGCACCCATGGGTTGGTGGTGTATGAGGAACATATTCTGCAGATTTGTGAAGCCTTTGCAGGGTTGCCGCCGGGTCGCGCGGATGTATTGCGTCGGGCATTAAACAAGTATAAGCAGGAAACCATTGAGGAGATTCGCCAGGAATTTATTGCGTCGGCGCGGGCGCGGGGACATGCGGAAGAGAACATCCAGGAAGTGTGGGAACTGGCGAGTGGATTTGAAGGTTACGCATTTTGCAAGGCGCATAGCACAGCGTATGGCATCGAGGCTTATCAATCCGCCTGGCTGAAGTTGAATTACCCGGTGGAATTCATGGCGGCGGTGCTTTCCAACGGGAAGGGGTTTTACGATCCGCTGGTGTATGTGCTGGAGTGTCATCGATTGGGTCTCCAACTGCTGCCGCCGTGCGTGAGCGAGCCCGGACCACATTTTGTCCCGACGGAAAAGTTTATTCGTGTGCCGATTCGTTATATCAAAGGACTGACGGCGAAGACCAATGAGCGAATTTTGAAAGAGCACCAGCAGAGGCTGTTTGAATCGTTGAATGATTTTTATCGACGAGTGGGGGCTTCCGGTGAAGAGATGGAGTTATTGTTGCGTGTGGGGGCATTTGATCGGTTTGGAAAAAAGCGAACAGAACAATTTTGGGAGTGCCAGTTTTTGAAGCGCGCCTATGGGGCATCGATGGATTTGAAGCAAGGATGGTTGCTGCCGCCGCCGGGGATGGAGCAATTGCCCGAGATGCAATTGGAAGAGCCGTCCCGGCGTGAGCAGTTGCAATGGGAGGCGGAGTTGTTCGGATTCCCGGTGAGCGGGCATCCATTGGAATTACATGAAGAGATTGCGTGGGAGACTTATTGTTCCGTGGATAAATTGGGCGATCATATTGGCGAGGAAGTGATTCTGTGTGGGTTGATCATCGAGCAACGGATGCATCATCAGACCACCGGCGAGCTGATGAAGTTCCTGACCCTGGCCGATTGGACGGGGATTATAGAGACAGAACTATTTGCCAGGACCTATCGCAGTTATGGGTTGGCAACCGTGCGGTACCCGGTTCTCGAGGTGACCGCGACCGTGGAACCATATGAGAATGGACGCGGGCATTCGTTGCGGGTGCATCGAGCGGGAAAGCCGCGGTTAAAAGCGGTTAAAACGACCGTTTAACAGGATTCTTTACTTGAAAAGGTTTGAAGAAGGATTACATGTTGGTTGTGGCGAAAGAGAGAAACAACTTGCCGCGTGTCATTTCAACCATTTCCAAATAAGAGTGTAATCAAGCATGAACAGCAGTTTTTCGACTTCAGACCATGGTCAGCCGGAACATAGGGCGGCAACTGGAACCATGACCGGGCATGAAAGGGGACTGGTGGCGGAGGCAGAGGCGGTGAAGAAGCAGCTGGAAATGGTGATGAACAGTGTCAGCGACATGTGCCTCATGCTGGACAAGGAGTTGCGCTATACCTACGTGAATGACCGCATGTTGCAGGCCAGCGGGATGTTGCGTGAGCAAATAGTGGGCAGGCTGCTGACCGAGGTGTTTCCAGATGCGGCAGGCACACTGTTGGAGACTGAACTGAAGAGGGTCATCGAACAACAAGTGCCGGTGCAGTTTGAATACTATCACGAGTCGTATAAACGATGGTTTGAGAACCGGGCCTTTCCCACGCCTGAAGGGTTGACGCTACTAACGACGGAGATCACCGAACAGAAGCAGGCGGCGGAGGTGTTGCGAGCCAGTGAAGAGCGGTTCCGCACGCTCATCAATTGCATGCACCAACAAGTCTGGATCAATGATCCGGCTGGTGAAAAACTCTACGTCAACGAGCGTTGGTATGCCTATATAGGAGAAGATCCGCGAAATAAGAATTGGAATTGGTCGGACTTTGTTCATCCGGATGACATGGCGACAACCTTCCAGGCCCGAGGTGCCGGCATATCGAAAGGAGCGGCATACGAACTGCAGTATCGACTCAGGAGGCATGACGGAGAATACCGCTGGCATATGGCACGCGTGGTTCCCAGCAAGGGGAGCTGACGGCACGATAGAAGACTGGATTGGGACGGCGACAGACATTCATGATTTCAAGGTTGCACAGGAGCAGTTGAGACGAAGCGAGGAGCGATTCCGCATGTTGGTGGTGGCCAGCAGTCATTGTGTTTGGCGGCATTGTCTCGATCAAACGAAGCAGTCCGAGGCGCAGCCGGAAGCAGACCGCTGGTGGAATGAATTAACCGGTCAAGAACCAGAGCAGTCACGAGGATGGGGTTGGCTGGAAGCGGTGCATCCCGAGGACAAGGAACGTGTGCGAAAGGATTTTGAGCGGGCCTTACAGGAGGGACGAGACTATATCATCGACTACCGCGTTTGCCGCAAAGATGGCCAGTGGCGGTGGCTGTCAGTGCGCGGGATTCCATTCAGGGATGAGAGTGGAGTTTTGCAGGAATGGGCAGGCACAATCTCAGATATCACGGAGCAACGATTGGTTGAGAATGCCTTGCGCGAGGCTGAGGCACGGCAGCGTGCAATTTTGGAACATTTGCCGGTGGGAGTCTGGTTCATCAACCAGGAAGGGAAAATTATTTATGGAAACCCCGCCGCCAAGAATATTTGGAGCGACGTCCGATACGTTGGCGTCGATCAGTTTGGCGAATATAAGGCGTGGCGTCACGGAACCGACCAGCGGATTACCGGGGAAGAATGGGGCGGCGCACGCAGCTTTCGAACCGGCAAAGTCATTCTTGATGAAGTGGTGGATATCGAGAGTTTTGATGGCTTAAGGAAAGTTTTGGCGAATGCCACGGTGCCAGTGGTGGAAGGTGGAAAAGTGATGGGTGTCGTGGTTTTGAACCATGATATCACTGAGCGAGTTCGCACCACGGAAGCATTGCGGGAAATCCAGGAATTGTTGCAATCACGAGCCAAGCATCTGGAAAAGCTGGTGCAGGAGCGGACTGTGAAATTGCAGGAAACGATTGGCGACCTGGAAGCTTTTTCTTACAGCATATCACATGATTTAAGAGCCCCGTTGCGTTCGATGCAGGGATTTGCACAGGCGTTGCAGGAGGATTGCGGAAACAAAGTGGGACCAGAGGGGAGCGATTACCTCCGGCGGATCACAACATCGGCGAGCCGCATGGATCGCTTGATCCAGGATGTGCTGATATTCAGCAGGGCATCGCAGGTGGAATTAAAAATGGAAACCGTGGATCTTGAGAAGCTGATTCGCGGAATAGTTGAAAGCTATCCCAACCTGCAGCTTTCGCAGGCGGAGATTGTCATCGATGGTCCAATTCCGATGGTGAGCGCCAACGAAGCCGCCTTGACACAGTGTATTTCCAACCTGCTGGGCAACGCGGTCAAGTTTGTGAGTCCGGGGATGGGGCCGAAGGTGTGCATTTGGGCGGAAGAAAGAAGTGATCGGGTGCGACTATGGTTTGAAGACAACGGAATTGGCATCCCCAAGAATGCACAGGAGAAGATTTTTGGAATATTCCAGAAGCTAAATAAGGACCACGAAGGAACCGGGATTGGATTGGCAATTGTGCGTAAGGCGGCGGAACGGATGAACGGCAGGGTGGGAGTGGAGTCTGAAGCCGGCCAGGGTAGCAGATTCTGGCTGGAATTGCAGAAAGGTTAGCCGACACGCGTCATGATCGCCAAGGGTAACAAACCGTCCATGACGGGGAGCGCCGGTTCAGTCGCATCAACGGTTGATCTTAAGGAGGCCTGCCAGTTGGCAAACGATGCATTTGGCATTGAACCATTGGAATTACCGGATTTCACTGACCAAATCTTATTTTTCTGCCGATACACTGGATTGGCGTAAATCGATTTCAGCATAACTTCAAAGGTTTTCTTTACTGAAAGGCCATCTTCATTCGATGACTGATAAAACACTTTTTTGGATGTAAGCTTCTTTTTCTTAAGGCATTCTGCATATCGCAAAAACGCATGCCTGGGTATGGAAATTGCTGTTTTCTGATTCGGAACACGATATAAAATAATGTTGCCCAGGTGAAGAATGAGTAAAAATATCTTTAAATGGCGACCGGTAGTCCTGGTATTGATTTTTGCGTTTTCCGGACACACAACTTACGCATCCAGCATCATGGACACGATCGGGGTCACGCTGTTGAGGCAGACCACGACCAATCTGAATGGAGCCGGGATCAAAGTGGCGCAGGTGGAGGCTAATGCAGGCGGATCTCCCCCGGGTTTTGAGGTTAATCCCGGCAATGTGAGCCAGCCGGCGAGTCTTTTCACTTATTACAGTACTGTGGGGACAGCGAACACTTATCCGAACTCCGTGGGTTTAAATTCGGGTCATGCGGATGCGGTGGGTGGCTACATTTACGGGTTGGGAGGGCCGATTGCAACGAATGTGGCGCACGTGGATAATTATGATGCGGAGTATTTTTATACTTCAATTATTGCCGTGACGTTTCCACCGCCGATTAATGCACGCATCGTAAATCAGAGCTATAGCTTTGGGGTTCAGACTTCGGCAGAACAACAGCAAACAGATGCCAATTTTGATGATTATGCAGCTCAGTACAACACATTATTCGTATCGGCGGTGGCCAATGGCGGGGCGGTGACCGCACCGGGGACTTCGTATAACGGGATTGGTGTCGGTGCTTATCAAGGCTTGTCCAGTGTGGGGCCGACGACGGATAACGGTCGCGCAAAGCCGGACATTACGGCGCCGGAGCAGGTGACCAGCTATTCGACGGCGGAGGTTACAGGTTGCGCGTTGCTCCTGTTACAAGCGGCGTTGCGGGGAGATGGGGGGAGCGATACCAATTCCGCGGCGGATATTCGCGTGCTGAAAGCATTGCTGATGAATGGGGCGATCAAACCAGTGGATTGGACCAACAGCAGTTCTTCTCCCCTGGATGCGCGTTATGGGGCCGGCGTGCTCAATATTTTTAATTCCTATCATCAATTACTGGGCGGCAAGAACGGGTTTAATGCCACCAGCACGGTTTCCGCGGGCAATCCGCATCCGCCGACCGGTGCCGCTGGAACACAGGCAATCTTGAGTGGTTGGGATTTCAACACGAGCAGTGGTTCTCCGGTGAACGATTCGGTCAACCATTACTATTTCAATCTCACCAATAGTGCCGGCAACGCGATTTTTACCGCAACGGCGACGCTGGTCTGGAACAAGCAGGCAAACGCGACATCCATCAATAATTTGGATTTGTTTTTATACAGTGTGAATTCCGGCGGCCTGATTGCGGCCAGCACCAGTGCGGTGGATAACGTGGAGCATCTCTTACTAACCAAGCTGCCTCCGGGGCGCTATGATCTGCAGGTGCTCAAGCATGCGGGAATTACACCCAGCCTGAACGAAACGTATAGCCTTGCTTTCGAGTTTTTCACGATGCCGCTTAAGAGCGGGTGCTCCAATAATACGGCGGTGTTGAGCTGGCCGATTTATCCGACCGGTTTTGTTTTGGAATCGGCATCCAGTTGGGGTGCGCCGATATCGTGGAGCACGGTGAATGTGGCCCCTACGGTCGTGAATAATACCAATCGCGTGGTTGTAAGTTCATCCAGTGGCAATCAATTCTTCCGGCTCCGAAGGCCGTGAGGCATTGTGGATGGCAGTAGCCGATGCGGTTAGTGCATCGGAATGGCGCCGGGTTTTGCTTTTACTTTCTTGAACAGGAATACCAGGGGAATACAGGCCAGGCAGAGAAAGCCGAAGATGCGGAAATTATCGACGAAAGCCCAAAGCGAGGCTTGCTGTTGCAGCATGTTGTTGATGAGTCCCAAGGCTTGATGTTGGGCATCGACCGGACTGGCATGTGCACTGAGGGCAGCTTGAGCGCCTTGCAGAGCTTGAACGAAAGCGGGATCATAAGGGGTGAGATTGTGAACCATGAGCGCCTGATGTATTTGTGCGCGGCGGGCGATGAGTGTTTGCACCGCAGAGATACCGAAGCTGCCGCCCAGATTGCGCATGAGATTGAAGATGCCGGTGGCGTTGCCAATAAGGTGCTGTTCCAAGTGCCCCATGGTGGCGGTGGTGAGCGGGACGAAAATAAAGCTCAGGGCGATGCCATTGATAATTGAAGGCCAGATAATGTAAGCCATGCCGATGTCGAGGTTGATTCGACCGAGCATGAAAGACGATACCGCGAGCGTGGCAAAGCCGAAGCCAATCATGACCCGGTTTTTTACTTTTCCCACCAATCGTCCGACGATGATGCTGCCGACGAAGGCGGCCATGCCGCGCGGGCTGAGGGCTATTCCAGCCTGCAGGGCCGGGAAGGGAAGCAAGGTCTGAAGAAACAGTGGTATGGCGGCCGTGGTGCCGTAGAGCACTGCGCCCACCACGGCCATGAGAGAGACGCCGACCGCGAAGTTGCGGTTTTTGAAAATACAGAGATCCACAATGGGGTGGTCGGTGGTTAGTTCGCGAATCACGAAGGCGATGAGAGAGCAGCCGGAAATGATGCTGAACCAGAGAATCCAACCGGAAGCGAACCAGTCTACCTCCTGGCCCTTGTCGAGAACCACCTGAAGGGTACCCAGCCAGAGAGCCAGGAAGGCGAAGCCATACCAATCCACACTCGTCCTGGCCCTTTGAATATAAGGAGGATCCTGCACGAATGCCTGGCACATAAAAACGGCCAACGCACCGATCGGTATGTTGATGTAGAAAATCCATCGCCAGGAGTAGTTATCGGTAATCCAGCCACCGAGAGTTGGCCCGAGAATTGGAGCGACCACGACGCCCATGGCGAATACCGCCATGGCCTGTCCACGTTTAGCCGGAGGAAAGCTTTCGAGTAAAACTGCCTGTGAAATGGGTTGCAAAGCGCCGCCACCCGCGCCCTGGATGATGCGGGCGACAATTAAAAATCCGAGACTGGTTGCCATGCCACAGAGCGCAGAGGAAATGGTAAAGATCATGATGCAAACTAAAAGAAGGGACTTCCGACCGAAACGATTTGCCAGCCAGCCGGTGATGGGCAAAACGATGGCATTGGAGATGAGATAGCTGGTCAACACCCAGGTCGATTGTTCCGTGCTGGCCGCGAGACTGCCGGCAATATGCGGCAGGGCAACATTGGCCACAGAAGTGTCGAGCACCTCCATGAACGTCGCCAACATGACCGAGACAGCGATGAGCCAGGGGTTATGGCTCGGTTTCCACAGTTGGCCGGCATCAGGCTTTTGCGGGGGCATGGTGAACTTCTCCCGGCTCAGTTTCCTGCGTCTCCTTATTTCGGGACCTGACGGCCCAGCGCAGGCCGAGCCAGGCAATGACGAGCGTCACAATGATTGCAATGAATAACAAAAGGATGGGCGATAAATAAATATTTCGCACCCTGACGCTGGGTTCGACCGACATGCCTGGGCCGAACACCAGTTTTGGATTCAAAGGTTCATCGAAGAGAATCTTTACTGGAACGCGTTGCACAACTTTTACGAAGTTGCCGACGGCATTTTCCGGGGGGAGGAGACTGAAGCGAGCGCCGCTGCCTTGTTGAATGCTGTCGACGTGTCCGCGATAAGGTTGATGGGGATAGGCACTGACATCGATTTCAACAGCCTGGCCAGGCCGCATGTAATGGAGCTGGTTTTCCTTGAAGTTGGCGACCACGTAAATATTGGTGGGCACCAGTGCCATAATGTTTTGGCCGATTTGAAGGTAAGAGCCAACGTCCACGGCCCTTCGAGTCACATACGCAGTGAGCGGGGCCTGAATATGGGTGTAAGAGAGATTCAACTCAGCGGTTTGAAGGCTGGCTTGTGCCAGCTTTATGTCTGCGTTCGCAGTCTCAATGGCGATTTGAGCAGCGGTGAGTTCGGCACGCGACTGGTTTACCTGGGATTCCCCGGCGGCGACCCTCTGTCGGGCGGCCTCGTAGTTCGCTGCCGTGGTCTTTGCCGTAGCGCGGAATGTATCGAACTCCTGAGGCGAAATGGTTTTGCGCGCAAGCAGCTCCTTATTTCGTTCCAGATCCGATTCAGCTTTGGTGGCTTCAGCCTTGGCAGCGTTCGCCTGAGCCTCCAATTGAGCGCGATTGGCCTCGGCGGCAGTCAGGGCAGAGCGGGCGACTTCCAGCCTGGATTTAGCGGTGGTCAGACCCGTTTCAGACGATTTCAGGGCGGCATTTTTTTCTTTCACCTTCGCTTCATAATCGCGCGGATCGATCCTGAGCAGCAGGTCGCCTTGATTCACCAGACGGTTATCTGTTGCATGGAGCTCGATTACCTGGCCGGCGACCTTTGGAGCCATGGAGATAACATCAGCTTCGATGAAGGCATCGTCGGTGGATTCATGAGCTTTTGAATTTATGTAATAGTGCAGGCCGAAATAGGAGACGATGCCGAGGAGAACGGCGAAAACGATGATAACCCCGGGTCGTTTGAAGAAAGAGGGGCGCCGTTCGTCCTTATCCGATGGCCTTGATGCTTCTGGCCGATGCGGCTTGGCCTCGTCATTCATTCGTCATCCCTTTCTTTTTGATCCAGGCTCAAGGCGTTGAACCCCTTTCCCCTAATAATATTGCACAGCATTTTTAATCCGATGGTCGGAAAGTACCCCACCAGAGTTGCCATTAAATGATTAATGAGCGATGGTAGCGCGAATTGGGGCCGGGATTTTGAAGTTTGAAATGAACTTTCACGACTTACATAACAGGATCTAAAGGGTTTTTATGGAAAATAGGATATCAGGGCTCGCGTTGACATTGTTGACTTTAGGGAGCGGAGTAATCAGCGCTCAGGCAGAAGATTCCCAAGCGCCGCCGGTGCTCCATCTACAACAGGATTCCAGATTAAGCCTGGATCAATCCCCGGAGCATGGAATTTGGAAGGCGGGCACGGGTGAAGGATTCAAAGCCGGAACGAAGGAAGCGGGTTTTGCATTTGGAGCCGGTTTGGGCATGTCGATTTTTGGCAGCAAACAGGCGCATGACCTGGCCTTGGGAAAAATCCATTATGGCTGGATTTTTACCGATGTGTTGGGTGAGGAGCATTGGTATCGCGGCAACTGGGAATTGTTGGGAGAGGGTTTTGGCGGGGTGCAATACCGTCCGCATCATGCGTATGTGGCTGGAGGTACGGCCATTTTTAGATACGATTTTGCGACCGGGACCTGTTTCATTCCATTCGTTGACATTGGGGGTGGTCTTACGGCGACAGATATTGGGAAGCCGGATTTGGGGGGCACTTTCCAATTTAATCTGCAGGCCGGAGGCGGCGTAAATTATTTTTGGCGGGACAATTCAGCCATCACCTTCGAATATCGGTTGCTGCACATCTCCAATGCGGGAATTGAGCGACCTAACCTCGGCCTGAACACCAGCATGTTTTACCTGGGTATGAGCTGGTTTTTTTAAGGTTTGGACTGAAAACTATTTGGCTGTGGAGCGGGAAAGCGCGACGGGATCAATTTTTTGAATCACGCCCGGGATGATCATTTGGAATTCCTTGTCATGATTTTTCAGAAGCGGGAGCAACTTCGGAATCGCTGGTGTTGAATTTGTTCCAAACCTGCCAAGTGATTCGGCCGCGGCAAGGACCAGTTCGTCCTGTGAATCGTCCAGACAGGAAATGAGGACCGGGATAACGCGATTGGGATCTTCATGGATCAACCCCAGCGCGCGGGCGGCGGGGGCGCGGATGGCCCTGTCCGGTCCCTTTACGAACTGAACGAGGGTAGGAAAAGTTTCCCTGGCCAGAACCCCACAATCCCCCAAGGCAACACCGGCACAAAACCGACGCTTATCAGCGCGGGTATAATAGATGGAAATTCCGGGCAAAGAATTAAGGTAATCAATGGCTGTCAGTCTGAGTTGAGAATCGTTCGTATCGTGAGTCATCTGATAAACAAGGCGGGGTTCGATTTTCGTGAGAAAGACTTCACAGGCATGATTGCTGGCGACAAGGTCCGTTCCCTTTAGTTGGGCATGCCACCATTCCAGCGATCTGCCTTCATACAATTCCGGCTGATCCCCAATGGCCCTGGTCAAAGCATATACACATCCCAGCAACAGGATGATTCCAATCGTCAAGCCCGCTGCCAATCTGCCAAGCCGTTTAGTCACGTGCTTTATGAGAAGTTATTCGGCCTTCAAATTATGATCCATCCAAGCCAGCATGCGGTCCCACATTTCCTGAGTATAGATATGCCCCTGACCGGGATATATGGTGCTCTGAAAGGAATCTGGTTTTTTGTAGAGCTGGTACGCGGGGCGGGCGACCGATTCGATGACGTGAATGCCATCAGAGGGAGAGCCGGCATCGTCACCGCCATTCATGAAAAGTGCGGGACGGGGGGCGATCAGTGAGACGACGGCTTCGGTATCGAAATGATTGAGCAGGCCGGGAACGAAATAGTAAACGCCGTGGGCTTTAAGCGCCTCGTGTTGAATGAGATTTTGGTAACGAGTAAGGCAGGCGATGGCGACGCCGGTTTTGGGGCGGTCATCGAGAGCCATCAGCCACCAGGTGCGGGTTGCGCCCATGCTCATGCCGGTAACGCCGATGCGAGTCGCATCGACTTCAGGGCGTGAGGCGAGGTAATCCAAAGCCATGAGGTCGTCGCGGAGAATCATGCCCCACAAGGTGCGACCGACCCACAGGTTGAATTTGCTGGCGGTGAGTTCGCCGGGATTTCCTTTTTCGGTTGGACCGCCGGGGCCATGGCCATTGCGTTCGCCAAAGCAATAGGCATCAATTCCGAGCACGACATAGCCGCGTTTGGCGAAGGCGGGGCCGGGAGGTTCGGGTGTGTGTTTCGATTGGAAAAGTTCATCCTTGCCGATGTCATATTCACCGCCATGCCAGTGGCAGTACAGAATGGCGGGCGCTTTGGCGGAAACGTTTTTGGGAAGCAATAGGTAGCCCGGCACAGTGGCGCCAGCGGCGTTATCGAACTGGAATTTTTCGAGGATATAATCGCCCTTGTCTTCACGCGAAAGGGTTTCGACCTTTGGGACCTTGGGACGGGGCGGGAGTTTGCCGAGCAGTTGCCAGAGTTGGGTGCGGGTTTCCCGGCGTTGCTTTTCCCAGGCTGATTTTGAGGCGGGAATGGAAAAGGCGGGGACGGACGGCGCATTTTCCAGCCACAGGGCGGCGGCCTGGTTGGTCTGGGCCATGATCGGGTGGTTGGCGAACGTGAAGAGGGTTGCCAGCAATAGAACCGTTGGAGGGAAAGCTTTTCCGTGCATGCGATTTGCACCTACTCAGCCTTTGCGGAGAAAAGAAAGCAAGTGGAAATAAAAGTCCCGCGGAGTGCCAGGGAAATCCGCGGGACCTGAGCAGCAAAGTGGTCAACAGAGTGACGTTGATAACCTCAGTCACTGATGGTGACTTTGCGCGGTTTCACCCGTTCCGATTTTGGCAGGGTGAGGGTCAGAACACCTTGATCCATTTTGGCGTTAATCTTCGCCGTATCAATGGCCGGGTCGAGTTCGAACACCCTGCGGTAATCCGCATTCGAGGATTCCCGATAGAGCAGGGAGGCATTGATGGACTCCGGTTGACGGTGGCCGAGGATGGTGAGTTGATTGTCTTCCAACGTGATATCAAGTCCTTCCCGGTCGACACCCGGCATTTCGGCCTGTAGCACGTAACCGTCCTTCGTTTCAAAGATGTTCACCTCAGGAGAAACGAACTTGCGATTACCGGTGGCATTATTTTCCACTGTGGACAGATTCTTGCGAGTTTCATTATTGGCTACTGCGTTCATTGGAGAATTCCTTTCTTTCTTTGGTAAATTGGCTGGCGGGTGATTACCGCCAGGGTTGGTGGTTGTTTACGCGATGTTGACTTCGATTTGCTTTGGTTTGGCTTCCTCCGCTTTCGGAAGTGTGATGGTCAGGATGCCATCCTTATATTGCGCTTTGACCTGGTCGCCTTTGACAGAGGACGGGAGTGTCACGGTGCGATGGAAGCGTCCGACGAATCGTTCAGCGCGATAAGTTTCGGCGTTTTCAAATTTCTCTTCACTCTTGCGCTCACCCGAGATGACGAGGGCGCCATCGTGCAGGGAGACTTCGATTTCCTCCTTTTTCATTCCGGGAAGCTCGGCTTTGACGGTGACGTTGTCTTTATCTTCGTAAACGTCAATGGCCGGGTTCCAAATGCTTAAAAGGTTGGAGCCTTGGGCGAGTTCCGAAAACGGCACGTCAAATAAACGTTCTAATTCGTTGCGCAGACCAAACAGTTTGCCAAACGTGGGCCAGGCTGAGAGATCCGGCCGCTGCCATCTTGTTAAGTTATTCATATATCTCTTAATCCTTTCTGTAGGGTTATAAATCGTTACAACGTCTATTTAGCTTTAGGCATGCCAGCTCACTGGCGGACAGATTGCGAAACTGTAAGTTGTTAATCGATAATTATTTGGGTAAATATGCTTATGTTGCAAACAGTATGAAAAGAGCCATAATGGCACATTTCGGCAAAAAACTGTGCCGAGCGATGTGTGACACGATGACTCTTTGCTTGCGAGTTGGGGTGCCAAATAGAGTACATGGCAGTCCAAACAAAGTAAAAGGCCGGTTCTTGCGAACCGGCCTTTCGTTTCAGTTAGGTTGGGGGCGGAGTGGGTGCTTGCTATCAGTCAAAAGCGTGTCCAGCGCAGCAGAGCACATTGCGCACCTTGTGACGAACGAGGTCTTTCACCTTGGTGCGGGCTGGGCCCATATATTTGCGAGGATCGAATTCTTTTGGATTTTCGAAGAAAGCTTTGCGGATGGCAGCGGTCATGGCCAGGCGGAGGTCGGTGTCAATGTTGACCTTGGTGCAACCGACGCGGCGGGCGATTTCGATGTCCGCTTCGGGAACACCAGCGGTTTCCTCACCCATCTTGCCGCCGTATTTGTTGATTTCCGTGACGAGATCCTTGGGCACGCTGGACGCGCCGTGCAACACGAGCGGATAATCACCGAGACCGGCATCCATCAGCGCCTTCTTGATGGCTTTCAGACGTTCCAGGTCGAGGTGTTGCTCGCCTTTGAACTTGTAAGCGCCGTGGGAATTGCCGATGGCTACGGCCAGGGAATCCACGCCGGATTGTTTCACGAACTGCACTGCTTCCTCGGGGTGAGTGTAGGCACCGCCCTTGGAATAGGCACCGCCTTCTTCGCCATCATCGTGCTGGGCGCCGACGAGCATGCCGAGTTCGCCTTCCACCACGCAGTTATGCTTGTGAGCGTATTCGACAACTTTGCGGCAGGTTTCGACGTTCTTTTCGAAAGGATCGTGCGAGGCATCGATCATCACGCTGGTGAAGCCTTCATCAATGCATTCCTTGCAGAGTTCGAAGGAATCACCGTGGTCCAAATGGACCGCGATAGGGATATTGGAAAGGCTTACAGCGGCTTCAATCAGCTTTTTGAGATAAACGGGATTGGCATACTGGCGGGCTCCCTTGGAGATTTGGAGCATTACAGGTGCTTTTTCCTCTTCGCAGGCTTCGATGATGGCCTGGAGCAGTTCCATGTTGTTCACGTTGAAAGCGCCCAAGGCGTATTTGCCTTTGAGAGCTTTGGCGAACAGGTCTTTAGTATGTGTCAGTGGCATAAGATTCGTTTATCAAACAATTATATCCCGGAGGTTCAAGCCGGGTGCGCATGATATGCTGGTTTAAGGGAAAGGAAAATAAAAATTACTGACCCGCGGTCGGACGGCAAAACTGTAACAGGGCTGAATCGAAAGTGGAAGAAGCCGGGAGACATGGAGTTTAGCTTACTGAATGAGGTTGGTGGCGGCATTTGAAACGCCGTCGATTATCGGCGATAATTTTGGCTTTTGGGTGGAAATTCCAGCTAAAATGTATCGAACGACGGCGCGAGCGCGGGGTTCTGTGTCCTCGTTCAGGCAGGTTGGAATCAGCAATGGGTGCAAAAACAACGAAGTTGCATCCTTCAAAACAGTAGCCACTTCCTCCGGGGCGGCCGAGGTAAACTCACCACTCTCAATGCCTTGTTCCACCAGTTTTTTGAAGACATTATGAATTTTTTCGCGGCGTTTGGCCACCACATCGGGTCGCAGTTCAATCACGCGCCGATAGGTTTCATAAAATTCAGCATCTTCAAGCAGCTTTTCACGGCGTTTGCGGTGCAATTCAAGGACGACAGCCTCAATGCGTTCAGTGGCGGAAACGGGGCGTTGGGCGATGTTTTCGACAAAAGACTCCACTTTCAAGAGCCATTCATCGATGATTGCATCCAGAATCTCCGCTTTAGTTTTATAGAAGCGATAAACATTGGCGTGGGACATATCCAACGACCGTGCAATGTCCATGACTGTGAGCTTATCCACGCCAAAACGGCGCAGGAGAGTTTTGGCAGTTTCAAGGATCAAACTGCGATTATGGTCCTGGGAAGAGCTTTGCACTGAATTTAATTATTCTAGTTTTCGTCCTTTGACAATAGCAACATGTAACATATTTTGAAATCTGTAAGTTGTAACTTCTAGGAAAGTTGAAGGTCATATAGTTATGCAGGAAGATAAAGCTAGCAAGCAGCCACCAAGCCATACGGTGCCGATACAAGTGCGGCGCAATTCGAGTCCAAGCCAGCGACCCAAGTCGTTAGGGGGCAGCATCTTTACCTGGCTGATCCTCATCCTGATCGTGGGAGCGGGAGTGTTTTGGGTGATACATCAGCGGAAGTCATCCACGGACCAGGCTGGAAAAGGCGGGTCGGGAGGGCGGGGTGCTGGTGGGCCGGTGCCCGTGGTTGCCGGTACTGTGGAGCAAAAGGATGTGCCGATTTACCTGGATGGGTTGGGGACGGTGCAGGCCTTGAATACGGTTACGGTACATGTGCGGGTAGATGGTCAATTGCAGAAAGTCGCTTTCAAGGAAGGGCAGGATGTGATTGTGGACGAAGTATTGGCCGAGATTGATCCGCAGCCGTTCCTGACGCAAGTGCGCCAGACTGAAGCCAAGAAGAACCAGGACATAGCGCAACTTGCCAACGCCAAAATAGATCTCCAGCGCAATGAAGAATTGGTAAAGCAGAAGATTGTCGCCCAATCGATTGACGACACGGCGAAAGCGTTGGTGGACCAGCTTGATGCAGCCGTCAAGGCGGACCAGGCGGCGATTGACAGCGCCCAAGTACAATTAAACTACACAACGGTGAGATCACCGATTGCTGGCAGGACGGGCATTCGCGTGGTGGATGCCGGTAATATTGTGCATGCGACCGATGCCAACGGATTGGTCGTGATCACACAGCTCAAGCCCATTTCCGTGATGTTCACACTGCCGGAGCAAAATCTTGGCGAAATTCACAAACAACAACTGGCCAGTGGAGAATTAAAAGTGTTGGCCGTGGAGCGGGATAACAAGACGGTGCTGGCGGAAGGCAAACTGGCGGTCATCGACAACCAAATCGATACCACCACCGGCACGATCAAATTGAAGGCCACGTTTCCGAACGATGATCTGCAACTTTGGCCGGGCCAGTTCGTAAATACGCGGCTGTTACTTACCGTTCAAACGAACGGACTGGTGGTGCCAGCCTCGGTGGTGCAACAAGGGCCTGAGGGGGCTTTCGCATTCATCATCAATGATGACCAAACCGTGAAGATGCAGCCCGTTAAGGTCGGCCGCATCGACAATGGCATCGCCTTGATAAGCGAAGGTTTGCAGGCTGGAGAACATGTGGTGGTAGACGGCCAATACAAGTTGCAGAACGGTTCCAAAGTCCAGGCAGGCCAGGCAGGAGAAACCAAGGGTGGTGGCAGGCAGGCCACTGGTGGAACGGGGGATCAGAAAACCGGCGGCGAGGCTGATAAGAAGCGGGGAGAGCCTGGCAATTATCAGAAAGGGAAACCTGGCGACGGCAAGGCGGGAAATCGGAGGACCAATTCTGAGCCGCAATAAGGCGATAAGTCTGTGAATATTTCTGAACTTTTTATCCGACGTCCGGTAGCAACCGCGCTGCTCATGGTGGGTGTGGTGTTGATGGGGTTGCTCGGATACGTGCTGCTGCCGATCTCGGCGTTGCCAGCGGTGGATTTTCCAACCATTCAGGTCACGGCACAATATCCGGGAGCCAGTCCGGAGGTGATGGCATCGTCAGTGACGACGCCGCTGGAGCGGCAGTTCGGGCAGATCAGCGGGCTATCGCAGATGACCTCGATCAGCGCTTTCGGAAATTCCAGCATCACGTTGCAGTTCGGCCTGGATCGGGACATCGATGCCGCAGCACAAGACGTGCAGGCGGCCATTAATGCGGCCAACGGTTATTTGCCCAAGACAATGCCGAACCCACCGACGTACAGCAAAGTCAATCCGGCGGATACCCCGATCATTACACTGGAAATTTCCTCGGATACATTGCCGTTGGAAAAGGTAAACGACCTGGCGGACACGGTGCTGGCGCAAAAGTTAAGTCAAGTTGCCGGGGTGGGATTGGTGACGATCGAAGGCAATCAAAAGCCGGCGGTGCGGGTGCGCGTGAATCCGGCGGCGATCACCGGCCTGGGCATCAGCATGGAGGATATCCGGACGGCGCTGGTGCAGAACAATGTGAACGCCCCGAAAGGGAGTTTTGATGGAGCGCGGCAGGCGTATGCCATTGGAGCCAATGACCAGATTTTTTCGGCGGAAGAGTACAAGAATGTCATCGTGGCGTACAAGAACGGTTCGCCGGTGCGCCTGGGGGACATCGGGCAGGTCATTGATAACGTCGAGAATGTGAGATTGGCGGGCTGGGTGGATAACAGGCCGGCAGTCATACTGGACATTCAACGGCAGCCCGGGGCGAACATCATCGAAACGGCCGACCGGGTTAAAGCGTTATTGCCAAGGTTGCGCGCGTCGATACCACCCACAGTAAAAGTCGACATCCTCACGGATCGCACCACAACCATCCGGGCTTCCATTGCTGATGTGCAGTTCACCCTGTTATTGACGGTGGGGCTGGTGGTGGCGGTGATCTTTGTGTTCCTGCGAAAATTTTGGGCGACCGTGATACCGAGCGTCGCGCTGCCGCTGGCCATCATTGGAACATTTGGTGTGATGAAACTGATTGGTTTCACGCTGGACAATCTGTCACTGATGGCTTTGACCATTGCGACCGGGTTTGTGGTGGATGATGCGATCGTGATGATTGAGAACATTGTGCGTTTCATCGAGATGGGTGAGCCGCCGATGGAGGCGGCGTTGAAAGGGGCGCGACAAATCGGATTTACGGTTATTTCACTGAGCGTGTCGCTCATTGCGGTGTTCATTCCACTCTTGTTCATGACTGGAATTGTGGGCCGATTGTTCCGGGAATTTGCCATCACGCTGAGCATCTCCGTGGTGGTGTCCGCGATCGTGTCACTGACACTGACGCCGATGATGTGCGCGCGATTGTTGAAGCCGGAGAGCCAGGAGAAACACGGGCGGTTTTACAACGCCACCGAGCGGATGTTTCAAGGGATGCTCAACTGGTATGAGAGCGGGTTGAAATGGGTGATGCGGCATCAATTCTTCACCCTGCTGGTTGCGATTGCGACCCTGGTGGCAACCATCTGGTTGTATGTCATCGTGCCGAAGGGTTTGTTGCCGCAGCAGGATACGGGATTGATTACCGGGGTGACGGATGCGGCGCAATCGATTTCATTCAAGGCGATGGTGGCGAAGCAGCGGGAGGTTGCGGATATCGTGGCCAGGGATCCGGACGTGGTGAGCGTGGCTTCCTTTGTGGGGGGCGGCTCGGTGAACGCAACCGTGAACAGCGGGCGGCTGTATATCAACCTCAAGCCGCGCGACGAGCGCAAAGCCGGTGCGAATGAGGTCATCAGTCGGCTGCGCGAAGCGACAAAAGACATCCAGGGCATCTCGCTCTTCATGCAATCCGTGCAGGACGTGCAAATCGACAGCCGGGTGAGCCGGACACAGTATCAGTACACGTTGGAGGATGCCGACGAGGCTGAACTGGGGGAATGGGCGCCCAAGCTGCTGGAAAAATTGCGCGATCTGCCGGAGTTGGCGGACGTGGCTTCAGATCAACAGACGGGCGGGTTGCAGGCGAGCATCAACGTGGATCGCAATAAAGCCTCGCGTTACAACATCATTCCGCAGGCCATTGACGACACATTATACGACGCGTTCGGGCAGCGGCAGGTGTCGACCATATTCACACAGTTGACACAGTATCGGGTGGTGCTCGAAGCTGAGCCGGGCTTTCAACTGACGCCGGCATCGCTCGAAAAGATTTACGTAAAATCAACCACCGGGCAGATGGTGCCATTGAGCGCCTTTGCGCAGGTGCAAACGAGGACTGCGCCGTTGGCGATTACGCATGAGGGGCAGTTCCCGGCGGTGACGCTGTCGTTCAATCTGAGTCCCGGCGGTTCACTGGGTGCGGCGGTGAAGGCGATTCAGCAGGCGGAGAAAGACATTGGCCTGCCGGAGACCGTGGTGCCAACGTTTTCGGGGAGTGCGGCAGAGTTCCGCAGTTCCTTGAAGAGTGAGCCTTTTCTGATTTTGGCGGCGGTGGTGGTCATCTACATTGTGCTGGGGGTGCTTTATGAAAGTTATATTCACCCGATTACCATTCTGTCCACGCTGCCTTCAGCCGGGGTGGGTGCGTTGCTGGCGCTGTTGATCTTCGGCATGGACCTCTCATTGATTGCGTTGATTGGGATTATTCTGCTCATCGGGATTGTGAAAAAGAACGCGATCATGATGATTGACTTTGCCCTGGAGGCGGAGCGCGATGAAAAGTTGCCGCCTGAGGAGTCCATATACAAGGCGTGCCTGCTGCGGTTCAGGCCGATCATGATGACCACCATGGCTGCGCTGTTGGGAGCGCTGCCGCTGGCGTTGGGCAACGGGACGGGCTCGGAATTGCGCAAGCCGATGGGTATCGCCATTGTGGGCGGATTGTTGGTCTCGCAATTTTTGACGCTTTACACCACGCCGGTCATTTACCTGTATCTGGATAGATTTGGCGCCCGAGTCCAGAGGTGGCGGGCGCGACATGGCGTGCCGAGCGGCGAGGAGGCGCTGGCGGCGGGTGGGTTGAAGCCGGTTGCAGTGGGTGGCAGCAATCCAGAGAAGCAATGAGTATTTCCGAGCCATTTATACGAAGACCCGTGGGGACATCCCTGCTGGCCATCGGGTTGTTTCTGCTCGGGATTGTGGCTTATAAATTATTGCCCGTGGCGCCCATTCCGCGGGTTGATTTTCCGATGATCCAGGTTTCGGCTTCGCTGCCCGGCGCTGACCCGGCGACAGTGGCGTCCTCCCTGGCAGCACCCCTGGAGAAGCGGTTGGGGCAGATTGCAGGCGTTTCCGAAATGACCTCCATCAGCACATTGGGTGGCGCCTCGGTGACGATTCAATTCAACCTGGACCGGAAGGTGGATGGAGCGGCGCGGGATGTGGCGGCGGCGATCAGCGCGGCGGCGAGTGATCTGCCCATCAACCTGCCCAGCCCGCCCACGTACCGGAAAGTCAACCCGGCCGATGCGCCGATCATGATTCTGGCGATGACGTCCGACACGTTAAAGCCCACCGATGTTTATGAAGCGGCGGACACGATTATTGCGCAGCGGTTAAGTCAGGTGGAGGGAGTCAGCCAGGCGGTCATCAGCGGCGCGGATAAATCCGCCGTGCGAGTGCAGGTAAATCCGGCAGCGCTGGCTTCAACTGGCATGGGACTGGAAGATGTGCGCACCTATCTTTCCCAGGTGAATGTGGATTTGCCGAAGGGGAGCATTGATGGGGAGCGGGACAGCTACACCCTTGAGAGCAATGATCAATTGCTGGATGCCGGGGACTATCAATCTCTCATCCTGACAACCAAAAGCAATGTCCCGATCAAGTTAAGTTCCCTGGGCAAGGTTTTCGAAGGGGTTGAGAACGAGCGCGTGGGAGGTTGGGCAGGAACCAATCGGGCGGTGCTGGTCATCGTGTTCAAGCAACCCGATGCGAATGTGATCGAAACAGTGGATCGGATCAAGGCGGTGCTGCCGGAACTGGAGCGATGGATACCGCCTTCGGTAAAGATCCGGCTCATTAGCGATCGTACCACGACCATTCGCGCCTCGGTTGAGGAGGTGCAATTCTCTCTGCTCCTAAGCATCGCGTTGGTGGTGATGGTGATCTTTTTATTTTTACGCCGGTTTTGGCCGACCTTTATTGCCAGCATCACGGTGCCGCTCGCGCTGGCTGGAACTTTCGGGTTTATGTATTTGTTCGGCTACAGCCTGGATAACTTGTCGCTGATGGCGATTACCATTTCCGTTGGGTTTGTGGTGGACGATGCGATTGTGGTGATTGAGAACGTATTTCGGTTCATCGAGCAGGGCGACCGGACGATGGTGGCGGCATTGAAGGGGGCGCGACAGATTGGTTTCACAGTGGTGTCCATGAGCCTGTCGTTGGTGGCAGTGTTCATTCCATTGCTGTTCATGGGCGGATTGATTGGAAGATTGTTCCATGAGTTT
>NZ_ABOX02000062.1 GCF_000172555.1 Pedosphaera parvula Ellin514 | reverse complement strand
ACCACCGCTTCCGTCCGCGAACTGACCTGAAGTTTTTCATAGATATTGTGACAATGCTTGCGAACCGTCTCGATGTTCACGCCAAGCATGTCGGCAATTTCTTTGTATGGCAGCCCCTTTGAAAGCAACTCCAACACCTCGCGTTCGCGCACTGAGAGAGGATGCTCCTTGCCGGAACGTGACGGTTGATGATGAAAATGCTGCACAATCTTGCGCGCGATCAAACTGTTCAACGGTGAACCGCCTCGCCCCGCATCGCGTAAGGCTTCCAGTAATTTGTCGCCAGTTGCAGAACGTCCTTTGAGCAGATAGCCAACTGCCCCTGCCAGCAACGATTTGAAGATCGCATCCGCATCTTCATAAACCGTGAGCATCACGAATTGTGTGCCGGGCAGTAGCGCCTTGAGATGCCGTACGCAATCAATTCCGCTCATCTTCGGCAGATTGATGTCCATCAAAACCACGTCGGGCTTGTGGCGCGGGATTTCCTCCAGCGCATTTTCCGCTGACCTATGGCAGCTCACAAACGTAAAGCCATTCGCCTGCTGCAACTGATGCGAGAGCTGCTCGCGCGCCACATTGTCGTCTTCCACCACGCAAACGCGCACCGGTCGCAATACGGTCGCGTCGGGAGCCGGTTCTGATTTGGCGTTGACCATTTTCATGATTCTTGTCTCGAAACTCCGTTTACGCCAATTACACGTCCGTGTAACACTTCGCTCGGCACAAACAAGCGCACCGTCGTTCCCTTGCCAGGCTGATTGTCGAGTTGGAACCGTCCTCCGATGCTTTCCAGACGCCGCCGCATGTTCGGCAACCCATTGCCATCCCGTGAGACCGAACCCGGATCAAATCCCTTGCCATTGTCCGCGATGGCGATGCTCAATCCCGACTCGTCCAGTTGCAATATCAAACGGACTTCCGTCGCAGCCGCATGAGTGACCGCGTTCTGCAATGCCTCGCGCGTGGCGAGCAGCAGATTATGCCGAATCTCCGCACTCAATGGCACTACCGGCAAAACCGTAGGAACGTCCAGCACACATCGCACGCGCGCCAGCGTCAAATGCTCCTGCGCGAACTGACTGAGATAATTCGCCAGGCTTTCCAGCGAATCGTGGCGTGGATTAATGGCCCAGACAATTTCATCGAGCGACTGGATTGTCCGCCGCGCCGTGGCGGGAATAAGGCCAAAGTAGCGATTCATTTCCTGCGCATCGCTCTGTCCCTCCACCCGCTGACTCAAGAAAACAATCTGCGCGAGATTCGCGCCGAGGTCGTCATGCAAATCTTTCGCGATGCGCGATCGTTCCTGCTCCAACGCGCTGCGACGCTCGGTCTGTTCACGCAATTGGATTTCTATCGTCAATTGCACTGTTCGCTCTTCAACCTGTCGCCGCAATTGCTTGATCCAGACCAGCGCCGCTAAAATCACGCACGCCATCCCCCCCATCATTATCAATGCCCGCTGCACCGTCCACCATGATGGTTTGGCCAACACCACCAGGTCCGCCGCCGAACGCGTCAGGATCCGCACTGCCGCGACGCGTTGCCCTAGTTCCGCGTACGGTGCGGGATCAACCTGACAAACCCCCGTCACGCGCAGCCGGCTGCCAGGAGCAATCGCCAGTGCCGCCGCTTCTTGCACCGGAACGAGCACCTGCAGCGTCCGGTCGTTCCACTCCAACGCCATCACCACCTGCGCGCCGATGGTGTTTTGTCCGAGCAGCACCCCCTCCACCGCAATCAATTGCGAATCCGCGCGCCCGTCATTCAATCCGTTTACCGTCGCTTCATAAAGTTGCACTGGATTTCCGCTGCTGATTTTCTTCACAGTCACTTCAGTCAGCACCGGCGAGTAATTCCGTGTCTCGGGAAAACCAATGACTTCCACCCGGTCGCCCGCCGCAAATCGCAAATCCGCCCGCACAGGCGCATTTGTTTGCTGCGTGCGCCAGAATAACCAGCGCGACCGCCCGAAACGCGCGTCGAGCACGACGTCTTCCTTCAAAATCGCCATCGCCCCCCCGTTTGTGTCTTGAAGAAATAATTTCTGATTCTCCTGCAACGTCACGACACCATCAACCTTCACGCGATGGTACGATTCACGCGGCCCGCTCAAGCTGAGCAAGCTGCCAATCGGTCGCACTGGCAATGTCGCAGGATTCACCGGCGGCTCTATCACGTCCACATTCTCCAGTGAAGGAATTAACAGATGGAGCCCTTGAATCCGACCGCGATCATCCAGCGCCGTCACACCCACGCCGCGCACCCGCACCGCCGCGTCCACCAAATTTTTTACCAGTCCCGCCGCGCCTGCACTCAGGCTTGCCGTCACTTCACGTCCATAACAGATCAACAACAGATGCGCGCCATCGGTCGAACGCACCACACCCTCAATTTCAATCCATTGCGCGTCCGTCCGCCCGCTCATCAATTGACTCAGCGACATCCGCTGCGGCTCAGGCCATTTCCCTTTGCCCAGCACCGTGACGCGATCTGCCGACACCACCGGATTGCCGGCGTCGCCCAAACCACCCCAGCCTTCCACCTCGATATAGTAGCCCGGCTCGGTAACTTTGCGGCTTTCATTGCCTTGGAACGCCACTTCTACTCCTGCCGTGTCATCCTGCATGAACGCGCCAAACAATTCCGTCACCACCCCGCGAAATATCACATGCGGGCGCTGCTGTAATTGCTCCTGCGTCAATCGCCGAATCTGTTCAATCTTCGTCAATGTGCCAGGAACTGGCGCGGCTCCATTGGCAGTTGCTCCACCTGACTGAACTTTTCCATCTCGTGATTGCGTTCCCGTTACAGTTACAGCATCCGGTCCCGCCGCCCATAAACCAGCGGCCACCCACATCCCTTGATCATTGAACGCACCTCGACACAAGCCACGCACCGTCACGCGCGATCCGGTCGGCGGCAATGAGAGTGAATCTGTCGCTCCACGCCAGTAAATCCGCATCGCGCCCCCCGCATCACTAATATCGAAAGAAATTTCCCCGTCGCCAAAACGCCGATACTGCACCTCACCCACGACCTCCACCCACTTTAAATTTTCCCGCGCTGTCAGTGGTTGCTCCATGACAATCTGCTCAGGCTTGGAGGCAGCTTTCTCCCCGCGCATTTGCACCGAGCCATTTGTAAGGCAAACTTTTCGGGAACTCCACGCGCTTGACCCCAAAAACGTGACAGGTTGCCCTGGTTGCAAATTTTCCTCCCCGGTCAACGCCGAAATTTCCATGCAACCCGAAGCATCCGCGATGCTCCACTCGTTAGTTGCACCCGTGCGCCCCACCGCCACGGCTTCGATTTGCACTCGATAACCGTCACCAGCCCGCGCCCGCAGCGCGATCAACTGACTGATATTGGTCACCGTCGTTCCCGTCGGCGCAGCGTACTGCCATTGAATCCATGAAGCGCAAGTCTCCCGATTACTCGGTTTGTCGAGCCACTTGGTTTCCTTCCGGCCATCAAACAATTTCACCGCCAGCTCCGACGGCGGATTGTCGCCCTGTGCAGTGATGGTATCGGTGAAAATGGGAATCGGTTCGAGATCATTCTCCGTCGCGCCCATGGGTTCGATTTCGGCCAACTGCACCGAGTTCGCCACCTTGGGATCGCGAACCAAATCAATTTGCAGCCGGTAAATCTCAAACGTCGCTGGTTTGCTCACCGCAAACACGCGCCGCTGATGGCGCTCGGGAAACACCTCGCTTTTGCGCGTGTCCAACGTCGTCCAGGTCTTGCCGCCATCGTTTGAACCGAGCAACCGCCAGTCCTGTGGATCGCGTTGCGGAAAATCATTCGCTGAAGTCAGCGCGTATTGCTGTATTACCTTTTTCAACCGCTCTGCTGCCTTCCCCCTCAAAATAGCGCTGAAGAAAACTAAAATACAAAGCAGCAACACCCATCCACGTCTCCCCCGCCAACAGACGCGCGCGCGCAAAGCTCGGTCGTTGAGTTCAGCAGGCTGCATGATTACTCCGAGTGTAAGCCGTAATCCGCAACCACTTCAATGCCTATTGAAGTTGCACTTTGAAAAACTTCTGCGGCACGCTAGGAATCACAATGAAGGGCGAAGTCGCACTAAGATTGGTCGTCCACGGCCCGAGCACATTCGTGGCTTCGAGCAAAAATCCACTGCTCCAGGTCAGTTGCAAATTGCTCCCCGCGTATCGGACCCCTAGCGTCACCGGCTGCGACACGGCGGGTTGCAACACTATGATGTTGTCCACCAACAACGTTCCCGAAGCCCGCGCCAGCGTGCCGACAAAGTTTGTGGGCGAAACCCACAGCCCTGCAGACCACGTCCTGGAAAACGCCGTCCCCGCTGTTGCACCATTTAAATCCACCGCCAAACCACCCGCTGTCAGATTCGTCACCTCCATCGTAGCGGTGCGAGTCGCATCGTCCAGCGTCACTGTGATGCGATACCAGTCAGTAGTATTTGCCGCGACGCCGCTGGAATAAGTTGCCCCGCCCGCAATCAAATCGCGAAAACCGAAATAGGAAATACCGCCGCTGTCATTCACGCCCGCAAACACGCCGCTCTCGCTTTGCGAAAACAAGCCATCGTGATTCGGATCCGTAAATCCGGCCACACCAGCCTTGTTGCCGCCAGGTGCGAACAAGTCGAAGCGGAACTTTTTCCCCAGCACCACGTTCGTGTTTGCGCCGATATAAGCGTTGCCTGGATCACCCGAACCCAGCGCCTGACCGCCTGGATACAAACCCGAGGCCGTGGTGGTAACAATCGCACCTCTGCCACCACTCGTGGATTGCGACCAGCCTTGCTGCCCAATGAACTGGGCATTGGTCGCGCCAACGGCTGTTGTGTTCGCGACGTTGCCCGGCAAATTGAACGGCGACTCGAAATCAAAACCAATCCCAGCCAGCTGATTCGTGGGTGGCTGATAAACATTCGTCGGACTTTGATAAAACCATGCGACGATTCCACCTTCCACCCCTGCCGAGACCGCGAGTACATTCGTTTGCATCACCGTGCCGACTTCGAGATAGGAACTGTTGTCCCGGATGTAATCAGCCTGATACGTCACATTGGAACTTAGGAAGCTCAACGGAATGTTCCAGATTCGTACCGAACCGGGATTCATCGCCGCGACAAACCAATCCGTCCCTTTGCGGCGCGCGAACACCGCCGTCTGCCCGATCTGACTTTGCTCCAGAACAATCGTCTCGTCCCACATCGCGGGAATCTTTTTGATCAACAAGGCAAACGGGCTTTGCGCCACCACATCAGAACGCTCGGCAATCGTGATCATCGGTCCGGGCATCGCAATCATCGAAGCGACTTCAAATGGCACCGTCCGCGCACCGCGCAATCCGCCTTGCAACGCCAATGGCGTGAAATCCGCCGGCCCGGCGAGAAATCGCGCAAACGGCGGGACTGAATGCGAGAACGACCCGGGGAATTGTTCCTTGCCAAATACACCCTCAAACTGCAGCAGGTTTGGATACGTGCGGAATTGCCCGGTCGGCTTGGACGTGCCGTGAAAGTTGGCGACGAGTTTATACGCCGCCGCTTCCCGCAAAATGTCTTCCTGCAGTTTCACGCGCTCCTTAGCTGCCGCGCTGACCGAGCTGTAATCAAAGAAGTCCGCCTTGAAACCCGCCACACCGTAGTTGGTGAGTTGCTGGAAAAACGCCGTGCGTTGCGCCTGCGAGTTCAGTTCCGACGATTGCTTCCACAACAACACCTTCACGCTGCGCGCGGTCGAGTAATTCACCACCGCTTGCACTTGCGGCCACGGATTGCCGCCATTCCAATTCGCCCAGCCTTCATCCACCGTGTTGTATTCCCAACCCAACTGCGACGCCCAATACGAATTCGTCATCGCGTTGGTGTAAGTGATTCCACCCGGCTGCGGATTCAACCAATCCCAAACCGACCGTCCCGGCGCCGCCCAACTTGTCGCTGCGCCTTGTGGAAACAACACCGCATCCGGGGCAGGCGACAAACTCTCGACCATGTCATTGTTCACGAGCGCGTTCAAATCCGCCCCAACCATGATGACGTGCCACGGTGTATTCGTAACTGAACCGTTCATCACCGCGCCGGTTGTGCTGTCCTGATTCGTCGGATAGGGCACGCGCAACTCGCGCCCCGGCGCGTTGGCTGTCTTGGTTAGATACGGATTCGGAAATGCTCCGAGATTTGCCTCCGTCAGCGCTACGAAACCGTTCAGGCCGGAGAGTTGAATCGTTACTGGCGGACCAAGCGTGGCGTTGGTCGCGAGGGCGGTAATGTCGGCACTGCCATACATGCCCTCGTAAACTGAGTTTCCACTCTGCGACCAGACAACGCTGCTCTCAGGAATCACGAAGGATGTGGATTCAGCAGTGACATTCTTGGTGGCGCCGCCCATCAGTTCATAACGCAGCGCGACGCCATTATTGAAAGTCCGCACGTTTAGCACGTATGATATCCCCGAAGCCGGATGAAAGATGGAGATGGCCTGCCCTTGATAATTGTTTGTAGCAAACGCATGGATCCCATGACGCGAAGCAAACGCCTCGTTCACAGTGTAATTGTTGGTTGCCATTATCACGACGCCGACACCAAGATTCGTGCCGTTCACAGTTAACCCAAGCGCCGACGTCTCGATGACGGGCACGCCACTATGCGAAACGGAGTAAGTCAGATTGCTATTCCACACATCCACCGTCGCGACCACCTGACCGTCAGGACTGGCAATCGCATTTGCGGCAATAACTTCGATGCTTCCGTCCAGCGCCAGACGATTCGTCCAGGTTTTGCCGGGGCCGGGCGACGGAAGATTAGCCGCCGCAAACCCAGCAACGGGCTGATTGAACAATTGAAAACTATCGCCCATTTGCAGCGTCGGCCCAGGATTTACCACCGTCAGCGTCCCGCCACCAGTTAGTGTCCCGGTGCAATTCAATTGGTCACAAGCCGGCGCGTTGGTGCGATTCAATTCCATCTGCACCGAACCGCTGAGTGTCACGTCGCCCTGAACTGTGAGTGTTCCCATCGAGCTACCCGGCTGAACCTCTGATCCCGCCGGAACGCTCAACGCCCCGATAATTGTTCCACTGCCGCGCAGCAGTTGCCCGCCGTTCAACGTCAATGTTTGATCCGCGCGCGAAAGCACATCGAACGACGCACCGCTGGCGATGGAAATTTCGGCGCTGTTGGTGATTGAACCGATCCCGCTCAGCGCAAAAACTCCGGCGTTGACCGCGGTGTTGCCGGTGTATGCTTGCGCTCCCGTCAACGTCAGCTGACCTGCGCCGGTCTTGACCAGCGCCCCACTGCCTCGGACAGTTCCGTTGAATATCTGCGTAGAGGGATTCGCAAAGATCACTGTGGCGTTGTTGGTGATTTCACCGGTGACTCCGCCGTTGCGGGAGATTCCATCACCCAGTTGCAGTGCACCGCCGGAGATGGTGGTGTTGCCCACGAACGTATTCATCGCCGTAAGCGCATTGGTGCCGTTGCCGGCCTTGCGCAGCGACAGGCCCCCTGCCCCCGCCAAAATCAAGCCTTGAAACACGCCGCCTGAAGCGTTGCCTGAGCCGATGGTGAGAACGTTGTTCGTCCCGCTCATGTTGTTCCAAATCGTTCCGCCCCCGCCGCTGAGATTCCCAACCGCCAAATCCGAGCCGTTCAGATTCAAAGTGCCGAATCCGCGCCCGGCATTTGTAAAAGTCAAAGCCCCGTCGGAGCTACCCAGCGTTCCCGCTGCACTGATCTGCAAAGTATGCGGCGCTTCGATCACTGTGCCTCCGGTATAAGAGTTAACCCCGGAAAGCGTAACCGTGCCGTTTAACGGCGAACTTGCGCCCGCGCCGATGCGCAACGCACCCAACCCGCTGATCAACGCCGGAAAGCTGAACGAGTTTCCTGCGGATCAATTTTCCCGCCGCCCCGACTGCAACGTGACTTTGCCGCCGAGCAATGCGCTGTTGCCTGCCCAGTTCGCCACCTCGCCACCGTCGAGAAACAAATCCGTGCCTATGGAAACATAGCGACTTCCGCTCGTATTCTTAAAAGCCAGCACGCCACCATTTGACAAAGTCAGCGAGCTGCCCGCAAACGTGTGATGCGCGGGGTCCTGCGGAGTGCGCAACGTATGACTGCCCGCCACGACGTAATGCGTCGTCCATAACGGGGCCGCCCCTCCCGCCCAGTTCAAGCCACTTTCAAAACTACTCGTGTTCGCGGCATCGCTGGCATTCAGAAATACAACCGAACCACCGGGATTCTGTGTCGGCGGCACGAGATTAACTATGAGAACAGAGCCCCAACAGCCGAACGAAAAGCGCGCGTCATCAGGAGTTTGATCCCACCACTTGGACCAGGACAGATTGTCGGACGAGCGACGCACATTCCATGCAGCATTGGCGTTTTGCTGCAACCAAAGTTGATACGAGCTTTGCAGGCCGCGCTGGTTCATGAACTTCACCATCCAGCGGATAAAGATGCCGTTGAAGCCGCCAAGATCGCTATCCTCCTCGTAATTCGGCAACTGCCCGCCCGTGCCCATGCTGTTTTTTGTGTAATTCGCCGCGAGAATTGCATCGTTGGTATAGCCGAGGAAATTCGCCGCGCCGATGAACGTGCCTTCGTTGTAGGTGATCGGCGTCATGTCCTTCGTCCCGGAAATATTGATACTGTCGTACACGCGCCCCGTGTTCGTGTCCACCAGCGTCGCGCGCTCCCATTGATAAATGGTTTCCGACTTCGCGAGATAATTTGTGTCGCCGTAGTTTTGGTAAATCAGATACGAAGCGATGGCCGCCGGACCATTCACGCACGCATTCTTCGACGTGTTCAACGGCGACTTCCACCACAGCCCGCCTCCGAGATCGCTCGACCACGCTCGTGCGTAGCACGAATCAAAATTGCTCCTGGCCACGTCGCGATACGTCGTGTTGGCGGTGTATTGGTACGCCCGCGAACACGCGATCACCATCCACATAATGTCGTCGTTGAACTCATTCCAAATCCAGTCCGTGCCGTAGTCGGAGACGAAGCCGTTGTAGAGTTGCTGGAATTGCGTGAGGTAAACCGTGTTGCTTGACTGCTCGTAGAGATCAATCAGCATCTCCATTTGGTTCGCGCGTCCCCAGAACCATGTTGTCCCGCCGTCGGTGGTGTTGCGAAAGTAACCGAGATTCCCATTCGTAGTGAAATAGAACGCGTTGTTAAACGACGTGACCATCGTCTGTGCGTCCGTAGCGGTGTAGGCGATAGCCTTGAAGTTACTAAAGGCAACGCCCAGCGCAACCAACCAGATCATCCAAACAACACGGAACGGAGCGGCAGTTCGTGTGGAACACCCCAGATTAAACGCTTGGTTGGGCTTTGCCGTTGGACTATGGAATTGATCCTTCAAACTCAACATAAAGTAAAAGTTTCAAAATTGCATGATCGCGTAAGTGCCAACTCGCCCAAGTCAGCGCAGACTCGCCGTGGATGTCCTTTGCACTCTTGTCTGCTCCGGCTCGAATCCATGACTCGATCATTTCTGCGTCACCATAAGCGGCAGCACGGTGAAGTGGCATTTCGCCACGCGTGCGAACGTCACGAGCAAAACAAAAAGTGCGAACCTGCGGGCTTGTCCTGCGGGTCACATCCGCCCCTGCCGCAATGAGCGCTTTCACGATTTGAGTGCGGCGCAGGTTGCTGCTTTTAGTGATGACCTGATGCAACACTGACTCGCCGGTAGCTTCGGCAAAGGCGTTTGGATCAGCCCCAACGTCGAGAAGGAGCACGCAAGCGCCTGCTTGCCCATTGTAGGCAGCGGCTTCAAAGGGCCTTGCCTTGTTAATGCTGGGCAGATTGATCTGTGCGCCAGCTTCAAGGCTCTGCTTGATGAGCATGAGGTCGCCGTTCCAAGCTGCATGCCACAAGGTTTGTTCGAGCGATAACATGGCGGTTTCAGTATCTAACTTGTGATTAAGCATCACCTCTTTGTCCGAGAACTTCGGTCGCTTGAATTGTGACCACACCAAGCAGCAACAATCCGCACGTGAATAAGATTCGGCCTTGCGAGGACAGATGAAGGGGCGACATTTTCAAAACGATTTTGTGCGGATGTTGGTGACATAGTTCAGTGCTTCCACGCTGGACACACGATCAGCCCAAGTGGATTAAAGGAGTCTCACACCAAGCCTTGCGGCCAGCCATTACACTTTCGTGTAACATAATTCAAATGCGCAGGAAGGTTGTCTTGTGCGTGGTGGAGTCGCTTCAAATAGTGAGCGACGGAAACCATCGGTGAGCGCATGCCGAACCGTTCATGCACGTTAAACGATTTGGCGTTTGCTTATCGCTGAAACAAGGTCTCAGCATCCCTTAAATCGGTGAAAAGCGCTTACTGTTTCAGGGGATTGTGGGTTCAGGGCTATCTGTTACCATTTCACGCACAGCCACAAATAATGAGTCAAAGCAATGACCTTGCGACTTTTGCCTACTCCACATTCACTCATTATCAGAACAAAACAACAAACCGTTAAAAATGAAAACGACAACTTACAAAACCCTGTATCATCTGCGTAGTGCATGGTGTTTATTAATTTCGATCGCACTCCTGTTGAGTGCAACCGGGGCGGCTTTTGCCTTTACTACAGCGGACAGAGCCGCCGCTTATGGAGCTTGGAAGAATGCTTTCTATTTTACGAGCAACGGTCGAGGCTATTTCAGGGATCATGACGGAAGTAGCACTGTGCAATGGTTCTGGCAGTTTGGGTCATGCATGGACGTCGTGAATCGTGCTGTACAGCTCGGCCTTGATAGTCCAGCCACGGTTGATGCATTGTGCCAGGGTTTTACTAACCAGTACGGATTAGACTGGTCCTGGAACACATGGAACGACGATGTCTCCGGTATGTCCAGGTCACTGGTCGGTGCTTATGAAATAACCGGGGACAGGACTTGGCTGAATCTCGCCAAATCTGGTTTTGATCTAGGTTACAGCAGAGGCTACGTCCCCGCGAATGGAGGATTAGATGAATATGTATGCACTACCGATTGCCTTGAGGCCACTGAAACCACTGATGGGATAATTATTCCCTGTTATATGCTCTCTCAGTATTTGCCCGATTCCGGTTATGCTACCAAGGCGCAAGGTCTATATAATTATTTGCTAAACTATACTTTTAATCCCACGACCGGCATGGTATCGGGAACACCAAACAGCACGGATAGCAGCTTAGCCACTTCTGATTACGGCTTCTTCATGCAATCAGCCGTCCTTTATGGCAATACCAGTTACGCACAGAAAGCAGCCGATTATGCGTGGAATCGCTGGGGTGTCGGCATGAATAGTTCTTCCGATGGGGCCTCGGGCTTCTGTTTGCGGGCCATGGGGCTAACCGGAATCAACGTTTCCCGCGCGCAGCAGACTATCAATACTGCGTGGAGTTTCCGCAATTCGCGTGGATTGACTTCTCCCCCATGGTGGTACCGACTAAGTGACACTGCCACCGTAGATAACTATGCAGCCATGCAACTTGTCATGGGAATGCTAAATGTACCGCCGGCGGATACAGTTATTCTCACTATTAATTCTGCAACCTATGCGCCAGTTGACGGTTCAAACGGTGGGGCGAATGTCACCAACCGCATCGCCAACAACGTCAGCAACAATTCGCTTAGTTTGGCAGTAAATAATACCTCCATGGGAGGTGATCCAGCCCCAGGCCACGTCAAACAGTTAACCATGATCTGTACGGTCGGGGAGCAGAACACCGTGATCACTCCGGAAAATTCAACCATAAACATAAGGGTCGAATCTGGACAAATAGTATCAGCAAGGTATGCGCCTGTTGACGGTTCGAACAGTGGGACCGACGTCACCAGCCTCCTCACCGGGAATATCAGCAATGGCACGCTCATTATGTCGGTAACAATACCACAATGGGAGGTGATCCTGCCTCCGGCCATGTCAAACAGTTGACCGTCACCTATACGGTAGGGTGGCAGCAAACCGTCGTTGTCGCTGAAGGTTCGAGCATTAACGTAATGGGCGGCACCGGAACAAGGGCAATAGTGTCAGCAAACTATGCGCCAGTTGACGGTTCGAACGGCGGTGTAGATGTTGCCAGCCGATTCGGCGCTGTGCGCGGCGTAACCATAGTCAGTGACACGATGGGAGGCGATCCCGCCCCAGGTAAAGTCAAGCAGTTGAAAATGGTTTACAGCGTAGGAGGAAAGCAGGAGACCGTTACGGTTCTCGAAAATGGAGTCCTAAACGTGGAATAATGCTTAAGCAGACATTCAGGAATAAAAGAATCAAACTTGTCAACCAGAAGTGATCAAAGGCAACGCCGTATTTCGAGTGTCCTTTCACCAAAGCAACCGAGCTTGCTTGCGACGTCGGTGCGGGATCGCACGGCTGCTCAAACCGCAACGGGATGACATTGCCCGAGCCAGGACGGTTTTCATAATCTTCCAGGGGTGGAATTTTCACATTCCGGCTTTTGGCATACATTCGGTGCACAGCTTTTGACGCATGTCCCAGCGCCTCCTGGGCATACCGTTCGGGATAGGCAGACTCAAGCGTCCGTTGTGCCCAGGCATAGCGGTAGGAGTGAAGACTCACCCCCTTGATGCCAACAACGCGACAGCGTCGGCTAAACTCGGCGGCTCTATCGGAGGAACTCAAAGCGGATTGCCTGCAAAAAAGCGGCCCTGTGGCGGGCAACTGCCTGAGGATGGCTTCCATGCGGAGACCAATCACCAAACGAGCTGGTTCACCGGTCTTGCTCCGCAAATAGAAAAGCTCGCGCTTATTCCAATCAATATTTTCCGCTCGCATCAGCGCGGCGTCGGACTGGCTGGCCCCCGTTTCCCAGAGCAGTTCATAATACAGTCGGCGCTCCCTGTCCTGCTCGCTCTGGAGCACCTTCGCATGCTCCTCTCGGGTGATACCCCGTTTTTCCTTCTCCTTGGGTTGCGGCCAGAGCTTGGGTGGAATAATCGGCCAGTGCAGCCAGCCCAGTCCTAAGGCGAGGTTGTGCAGGCACCGCAGAATGTGGTTATTGAAAGCGCCCATGGTCTTCAGAATCGTGCGGAAGTCGTCGGCAGTGGTTTCCACCAGCTTCTTGTGGCGGAGGAGATCGAAATTCTTTCTGGCAATGGCTCGCTGGTTACGGGCGCGGGTCGATTCTTTTCCTCGATTACAAAATTCCTCGATCACGACGGCCCATGTGCGACCAGCCAGGTTGGGATCAATGGCGGAGAGATAGGTTTTGGCCAGCGCCAGATTCAGCGCCGGTTGTTCGACCGATTGGTTTCGGGCATCGCGCAATCGCTCGGCTTCAACCGCGTCTTTGGTGCGCAGACTCTCCCGCTTCCGGGTCTGCGTATCTTCCAGGTAATAACAGCCATCTTCTCGCTGGTAGAGCCAGTAGCGATGCTTCAACCTCATAGCCTTTCGAGGGTAAGCCAAGCCGAAGCAACTGTGTTAGGGAGTAATGGGAGAGTGGGTGCGGAGTTGGCGCGAATTGTGACTCCAAAACCACGTATCCTCTCACTTTACTACACAGTTGGCCCATTTTGAGCGACTACAGTGGGAGCTGTCGTTGACTTTCAACGACTTGAAGAATGGCTCCAAAGGTAGGACTCGAACCTACAACCGATCGGTTAACAGCCGATTGCTCTACCATTGAGCTACTTTGGATGCCAAAATGGACGCGCAATTTACAAAGCGATTGGCTACGCGTCAACAGATTTTACCCTGATTCATGCGCGCTGGCAACGAGGACAATAAAATGTGCTGCGGGCGGCTTGCACAAATCGCTTAATTCCGGCACCACATTTACCGCAGGATTGGCCTAAACGGTCGTAAACGAGCAGTCTTTCCTGATAAAACTCGGAGGAGTCTCCGGCACTTCCGTAATAGAAGTGGCCGTTTTTGCCTTCAATGCCCACAAAATCGAGCGGAAGAGTGCTTCCGCACTGGATGGCTTGTTCCAATACCTCCTGAATCGCCTTGCGGAGGTGTTTTGCCTGAATGGGTTTGATCTTCCTGGAGGATAGCTTGGGAGAAATACCAGCCCGATAAAGAGCCTCACTGGCGTAAATATTTCCAACTCCGGCGACGAGTGATTGGTCCAAAAGCTTTACTTTGACGGGTTGAGTGGAGCGTTTGAGGGCATGATGGAAGTATTCGTCGGTGAATTCTGGACTCCAAGGTTCCGGACCGAGGGCCGCAAGGCTGCGAGTATCGAGGGTAAATCGGCCAAAATAGCGCGTGTCTTCAAACACGAACCTTTCACGTCCGAGTCCGAGGATGACGGCGGCATGTTTCGGCAAGCCAGCATTTTTTGGCAGCAGGTACATGCGACCAGTCATGCCGAGGTGCCCTAAAAGCTGTAATGGACACTGCATGCGGGGTGATTTGAGGAAAAACAAGAGATATTTACCACGTCGGGACAAATGAGTGAACCTGGCACCTGTCAGGGCCTCTTCCAGGTCTGATGCGGTGGTCGGCGCGAGAACCTTGGAACGGCGGATTTCGACGTCGGTGATCTTCTTGTTTGTGATGAGTGGCGCCAAATGGCGGACTAGGATCTCGACTTCGGGCAGTTCAGGCATGAGCGTCTTTTGAACCAGTTTCAAACTGGATCAACGGGAGTGCAAGTAAAAGGTTAGTTAAACGGTCGGGGCATGGAGAAGCGCGATGACTTCTTCGTCAGTGGTTTGATCGAATTCGTCGTAGTATTGGCCAACCGCCATAAAACCCGGGTCAATTAGGAGTGCAATCACCTCGTCAGCAACCCGGGACAGGTGATGGTAGGCGCTGGTGGATGCGACAGGGGCGGCAACGATTATGCTAGTTGCACCCAGTTTTCGGGCGGCTTTGACGGCGACCTCGGTGGTGGCACCGGTGGCGATACCGTCATCCACCAGGATCACGCGCTTTCCCTTGACGTACAAGGATGCTTCATGAAAGCGGGCCCGGTAATTGGCAAGTGTCTGATTTTCTTCGGCAATGACTTCGTCCAGTTCGTCTTTGCTGACGAAACTTTCACGGATGGCGTCCTGATGCAACAGCACCACACCACCTTCGGCGATAGCTCCAATTCCATATTCACGATGGCGGGGGTGACCAATCTTTCGAACCACCAGCACATCAAGCGGTTTGTGAAGGGCATGGGCGACTTCGGCTGCCACCACAACACCTCCGCGCGGCAAACCCACAATTAGATCCACCTGCAAGTCGCGCTGCACAAGGTCTTCTGCCAATTGCCTCCCGGCATCCTCTCGTGATGAGAAGGTCATAAATAATCAATCGGCTGGGATGACAAAATTTGCAATAGGCCGGGTGCGTCATTATAAAAGAAAAAGAAGCGCGGTTTGACAGCGCTTCTTTATCCAAAACCCGGAAAGTTTCGCTCAGCCCAAATTACGAGGTAACCAGCGTTCCAACGTTCTCGCCCAATACCACGCGTTTGAGATTATGCGGACGGAAGAAATCGAAAACAACGATCGGCATTTTATTGTCCATGCACAGAGAAAATGCGGTTGAGTCCATCACCTTCAATTGCTTTTGGAGTGCATCCAAATAGCTGATTTGATTGAAGCGTTTGGCTTTGGAGTTCTTCTTCGGATCACTGTCATAGATGCCATCAACTTTGGTCGCCTTCAAAATAACTTCAGCGCCGATTTCATTTGCGCGAAGAGCCGCGGCGGTATCGGTTGAAAAATAAGGGTTCCCCGTGCCGCCACCAAAGATAACCACCCTCCCCTTTTCCAGGTGACGAACGGCGCGACGACGAATGAAGGTCTCGGCCACCTGTGCCATGGTAATGGCGGTTTGCACCCGGGTGGCAACACCCAGTTTTTCAAGGGCATCCTGCAGAGCCAGTGAATTGATAACGGTGGCAAGCATGCCCATATAGTCACCGGTGGCGCGTTCAATGCCGCGTTCGCTTCCGGCCAGACCACGGAAAATATTTCCGCCACCGATCACGATCACAACCTCGACTCCCAATTCGCGCACTTCGCGAATCTGCTGGGCCATATCGTGGACTGCTTCGGGTGAAATACCTAGACCTGCCTGACCGCCCAGCGCTTCACCACTGAGCTTCAACAGAATACGTCGGTACCTGGGTTTTAAGGATTTTTTCATGGGCCAAATAATGCTGCTACCGCGAAATCGCGCTGTGTTTTTAACAGTGACAGACAAAACCGTCAATTGATATGCCGGTCTTCAAGGTGGAGCCATTCTGATGTTTCAGCGCGAATTTAAACGGAATGCTTTCCTTTTAAGATTAACATCGTACGACAAAAAAGGCGTCCGTAAGGACGCCTTTGAAATGATGTAATGATTGCTTAAGCAGCTGGAGCTTCGCCAACCTGGAAACGCACGAAACCACGAACGGTAATTTCGTCACCCAATTGCTTGGATACAGAAGCGACATGTTCCCTGACCGTGACTTCCGAGTTCCGCTTCACGAATCCCTGATCAACCAGGCAGTACCCCTGATAAAACTTATCCAGGACGCCTTGGAGAATTTTTTCCAACGCAGCCGCCGGCTTGCCTTTCAGACGATCCGACTGAGAAGCAATCTCGCGTTCCTTGGCAATCACGTCCGCCGGAACGTGCTCACGAGAAACAACGCCCGGGCTACCGGCCGCGATCTGCAAAGTAATGTCGCGGACAAGCTGTTTGAATTCCTCGTTGGCCACGGTGGATTCCTTGCCGGCACCGACTTCAACCAATACTCCAACTTTGGCGCCGGTATGGATATAAGCCGCAACCATGCCGTTGCCGCTGACTTCCAGGCGGTGATGGCGCGCGATCTGGATGTTTTCACCAATCTTGGCCACCTGCGCGGTGCGCATGGCTTCCAAATCAGTCTTCGGATTGTTCAACAAGGTCTTGGCCACTTCATCGCAGAAAGCGCGGAAGCCTTCGTTGCGGGCCACGAAATCGGTTTCGCAGTTGATTTCAACCAAAATGCCAGCTTTTGCTCCCGGTGCGATGCTTTGGGCAATAACGCCTTCATTCGCTTCGCGGGAAGCCTTTTTGGCAGCGGAAGCAGCGCCCTTCTTGCGAAGAATGTCCACGGCTTTTTCCATGTCACCAGCAGCTTCGGACAAAGCCTTTTTGCAATCCATCAGACCAGCGTTGGTCATTTCCCGTAATTTGCCTACAGAGGCAGCAGTAATTTCAGCCATAATAAATTCCTTTTTCTTGAGAGTTAAAAAGAAGGAACGCGGTACGACCCATCGGCCTGAACCGCGTTCCACCGATAAGTTTAAGCCTGAGCGCCGATGGTCTGCTCCGGGGCAGCAGGAGCAGCTTCAGCTGGCTCCACAGTCTTGCGACGGGCGTGCTTGGCTTCGTATTCAGCCTGGGCCTGGGTGATGACCTGGCCAACTGTATTCAAAACCATGCGCACAGAGCGAATAGCGTCATCGTTGCCAGCGATCGGAAAATCCACGAGATCAGGATCGCAATTGGTGTCAACGAGAGCGACAACCGGAATGTTCAAGCGACGGGCTTCAGCCACAGCGTTGTGTTCGCGCTTGATATCGACAAGGAACATCGCGGCTGGATACTTGTCCATCGAGCGGATACCATCAAAATACTTGAATTGACGGGCATGTTCGCGGCGAATGGCTGATTGCTCCTGCTTGACGTACTGATTGATGCCGCCATCAGTTTCCATCTTCTCAATCTGCTTCATCCGGGCGATCGACTTCTTGACCGTCTGGAAATTGGTGAGGGTACCACCGAGCCAGCGTTCCGTTACAAAGAACTGGCCGCATTCCTTCGCGGTTTCCTTGACGGCTTCCTGGGCTTGCTTCTTGGTGCCTACGAACAGCACGCGACCGCCCTTGCTGACAGTGGTGGTTAGAAAATCACAGGCGGCTTGGAGGCCGGCGAGTGTCTTGCTGAGGTCAATGATATGAATCCCGTTACGAGCATCGAAGATGAAAGGTTTCATCTTGGGATTCCAGCGCTTGGTCTGGTGACCAAAGTGAACGCCTGCTTCCAATAATTCTTTTACACCGACATTAATACTCACAATATTTCCTTTTGTTACAAGTCCGCCATTTTCAGCGAACCATCCCGCGGAACACGGGATTGACTTGAGTGTTGTTGTGGTCACCCACGCTCACACGAGCACAGGTATTTTTAAGACCGTTCCCACTTGCGCGACAAATTGCTAAGTCCCACGAAAAGGGCTGAGCAAAATACCAAAATCACCCGAACTGGCAACTGTTATTTTAGGCCTAAATCGAGGATTTTACCAGAGTTACCCCACTTTTCGTCGCGATGATTTGGCTTAAAAAGTCATAAATTCACGTATTTACGAGGAACAACAGTCAGCATAAGCTAGGGAATCCGTGGCTAAAACCTCAACAATTAATTCACAACATGCTACCACTAAAGAGGTTGCCGAGATTTGCATTTTAGCCGGAGGACTGAGTTCTCGCATGGGCCGGGATAAGAGCAGACTCAAACTGGGTAGGCTCACGATGTTGGAGCATATTCGTGCAGTTGGAAAGCAGTCAGGCATGCCAGTCCGCATTATCCGACGGGATATTGTTCCCCGTTGTGGACCTCTAGGCGGTATTTACACAGGTTTACAAAGCAGCAAAGCTGACATTTTGCTTTTCGTTGCTTGTGACATGCCATTCCTCTCTTCCGAAATATTGATGAAACTGTGTCGAATGTTGAAATCCTCACAAAAAGCTCTCTTCGTGGATCATGGCGGTTTTGCAGGATTTCCCCTGCTCCTTCGAAGGGAAGTTTGCCTCCCCTTGGTTGCCCGGCAAATCGAGGCACAACAGTTATCCCTTCAGGAGCTCGCAAAAGCTTTGGACGCAAGATCGATTCGCCCGCCACGAACCTGGAAGAACCAACTGCGAAACATCAACACACCAGAGGACTACCAAACCGCTCTGGAACTCATCACTCAAGCAAGGGCTAATGTCATAACAAACAGTCAAGCTGGCGAATAGTGTTGTGTTACGACAACATAAAAACTTTATGCAAGCGCGTCTTGTCAAAGATGCCCACCGCCGGTAATGTCATGCCATGTTAAAACAGTCTGTTGTTTTGATGACTCTGCTTGCGTTGGGGCTCTATGCTTCCATGGCCGATGTCATCCAACTCTAGGATAAAGCCTCGGTTTCAGGAAAAATTTTAGCTGATCTTCTAAGAGACTGGTAGTGGACATCGGTTATACCGTCCTGGTCATTCCACGTAACCAAGTGGCCAAGATTACCAGTGATACCACCCCAACCCCCGCCCCTGCACCATCCAAAACAGCAGCAAGTCGCCCCGCTGCACCGACTTTGGCTGCCGTGGAAAGTAAATCAGGCAATTACCAAAACGGGAACACCCAATTGCCGATCAAGGATGTCAGGGAATTGGTCAACACTCTTGGTGAATCCGTGGTTCAGGTTCGCACCCCTGGCGGTTTGGGCTCCGGCTTTATCATTAATGAGAACGGCTACCTGATTACAAATTTCCATGTCATTGAAGGCGAAACCCAGATTTCGGTTGAAGTTTACCATCAGAAGGATGGCCAGCTTGAGCGGAAGGTTTACAAGGACGTAAAAATCCTGGCGATGAACAAGTTTCAAGACATGGCGTTGCTCAAAATTGAAGACAATGACTCACAGAAGTTCTCCAAAGTGCTGTTGGGTGATTCTGATGCCCTCGCAGTGGGTGAATCTGTTTTCGCAATTGGCAGTCCACTCGGTTTGGAACGCACAGTCACGGAAGGAATCGTCAGCACCAAGACCCGTGAATTGCAAGGCGAACTTTATATGCAAACCACAGCCCAGATCAATCCGGGCAACAGTGGTGGCCCTCTCTTCAACATGCGTGGCGAAGTGGTAGGGATTACGAACATGAAAATCACCTTTGGCGAAGGTCTTGGATTTGCCATCCCGATCGGAGCGGTGAAATACTTTCTGGACCACCGGGATGCCTACGCCTATTCGAATGATAATCCGAGCAATCCCTATCGTTATCTGCCGCCGCCCAGCAAGGGTAGGCAGACTCCGACGATCACAGCCAGCAAATAGGCTGGAATGAGTGGCTCATGGGACTTCAAGGGCGCAACTAATCGTAAATATTGTTGTTAACCAAGGAGCGTGCCTACGACACGCGGTTCATTTAAATCATGAAAAAGCTTATACCTATACTGACTGCAGTCGCGTGTTTGGCCCTTCGGGTTGGCGCTACTGTTCTCCCTGCGGAAAAACTTCTGCCGGACGACACCCTGTTTGTTTTCAGCATTCCGGATACCGTCAAGGCAAAGGACATTTACAAAAACTCGCCGCAAGGCCAGCTCTGGAATGACCCTTCTGTGCAGGCTTTCAAGGACAAGTTTGTTTCGAAATTCAAATCCGAATATGTCACCCCGCTCGAACGCGATTTGGGAATTCACTTCGACGATTATACTGGCCTGCTGCAAGGACAATTCACTTTCGCCGTAACCCAAAATGGCTGGGATGGGAAAAGCAAGGATGGTGCCGAACCCGCGTTGTTGCTGCTAATCGATACGAAGGATAAGAGCGATCAACTCAAGACCAACCTGACCGATCTGAAAAAGAAATGGGTTGATTCCGGCAAAAGTATCAAGACGGAAAAAATTCGTGACATCGAGTTTTCAGTGGCGGTCCTTTCCAGCAATGACTTGCCGAAATCGCTAAGAAAGAGCTCGTCCTCCGCCGATTCAACTGCCACTTCTTCGGATTCCAAAGAAGGCGGGGATGCGAAAAAATCGGACTCCAAAAAGCAGGTTTATATTGGCCAGGCTGAATCGATGCTGATCCTTGGAGACTCACCTAAAGTGATCGAAAAAGTGCTGGCCTGTATGTCTGGTGCGTCGGTGAAAACTTTGAGTGAATCAGCTTCGTTTGCCGCCAACGCCTCCCTCTTTCGCGAGGCCCCGTTATTCGGTTGGATTAATGCCAAGGCACTGATTAGTTCATTCACAGGTTCGGCAGACACTACAGAATCAGGTTCGGCGACCGGCAATCCCATGGATTTCAAACCCGAAAAGGTTGTGGCAGCACTCGGGTTGAACGGCCTGAACACGGTTGCGTTCAACTATCTTTATGCGAATGACGGTGCTCAATTCAATATTTCCCTGGGTGTTCCTGAGAGCAGTCGCTCGGGCATCTTTAAAATATTGGCGGGCGAGCCAAAAGAAACAGTGCCGCCTCCATTCATTCCCATGGATGCCGTAAAGTTTCAACGTTGGCGGATTGATGGCCAGAAGACCTGGGCCGGAATTCAAAAAATTGTGAATGATATCTCGCCCCAGGCGTTGAACACGTTGAACTTTCTGCTCAGCACTGCTGACAGCGGTGCCAAGGACAAGGATCCCAACTTCGACATTAAAAAGAACCTGTTCGGGAATCTGGGAAACGACATCATTACTTATCAAAAATTGCCAAAGGGTGAGACGCTTGCCGACTTGAACAATCCTCCTTCCCTGTTCCTTTTAGGCTCCCCCAACGCCGAACAGTTGGCGACCGCTCTTAAGATTACGACAGGTATTTTTATGGGGCAATCCGGGAATGGCCCCAAAGAACGTGAGTTTCTAGGGCACAAGGTCTATTCAGTATCCACTCCAGCAACTCCAGGTCAGAAAGATGCGAAGCCGGGCACCATCAGTTTTGCCGCCAGCGGAGGCTATGTGGCAATTACTTCTGATACTTCCATTCTCGAAGAATATTTGCGCAGCAGCGAAAAGGAAGGCAAGTCCCTCCGTGACGCGCCCGGCCTGAGTGATGCCAGCCAAAAGGTGGTCGGCAGCGGCACAAGCCTTTTCGGCTATTCAAATGATAGCGAATCTATGCGCGTCGGTTTGGAAGCCTTGAAAAAGGATCTGGGAGCCGCCACCGCATCCAGTACTCTGGCACCACTAGTCGCTGCATCAGGAATGGGTGATCCGGAAAAAATCAAGGAATGGATTGACCCTTCCCTGCTACCTACATTCGATAAGATTTCGAAATATTTCTACTTCACCGTGTATGGAGCCAGCGCGAATAGCGACGGGTTGAATTTCAAGGTATTCGCTCCGGTGCCTCCTCAATTGAAGAAGTAAAAGAAGACTTCAGCATCAAAGGCGGGCCGAAATGGCCCGCCTTTTTTGCTGGGCTGGTGCTTTCCTCATACCCCACTCTGAGCGGGTCCACAAAACGGAGTAGGAATCGGTAACGCAATTTTGGGTAGGGCTACGAAACATCCTGAGCGGATCTCGGATACTCTGGCGATGTGAGGAAACCCTCCAAGTCAAAATCGATTTCGGTCCCGGGGTATAACACTCTCCCGCCGCGAACTACGAATTCATGAAGCATTGAGTGAACCAATGTGATCGCCGATATGAGAGCCTGAAGCGAATCCGCACCCCAGATATCAGGAGGAGATTCGCCCCACCCTATAAACGCAATCTTACATCTGAAATCGCGGTCCTTTTTATAAATCGGACCAAACTGCACGGTCAAAGTAAGGCGTTCTCCACTCTGCTTTACCAGGTCCAAGGTCCGCTCTGCAAATGGTGTCGAATAGATCATAAAGTAGTCCTAACCAATCTGGGTAAATTTGCAAAATTTCTGCGGCCGAATTACATATCCTGGCATCACCGAATTGATTGAGGCGCCGTTACACCACCTATTCCGCCAGCGCCGGTATTGTCAAAAAGCCGACCAGAAACGAAAAAACAGCAACGGCTGCGCCGCATTTGCGAAAACGCTTATCCAGACTTGGGGCAAGGCAAATGAGTCCCAGTCCCAACGCCAAGGACATAAGAAAGGGTCCGATTGAATAACCCGCATAACGCAAGACTCGGCTTTGAGTGCTGCCGACCCAAAAGATTACCAGACACACAATGAGGCAACCGGCAAAAAGCGCGTGAGCCAGACTGCGAACCCAATCCCTCCCCGACCTTGGAATTAACGGCATAAATTGACGTAAAAGCTGAGACATTATCGCCGCATCGTCAAACAAAAAGGCCAACCTCTTTCGAGACTGGCCTTGAATTTTCGATCCAGCTTACTGCTGGAAATTTTATTCCTGCGGATAAACCAGAAGGCGGTCGTGAACCATGATGACGAGGTCATTCTTGCCATCGCCGGTTACGTCAATGATGAGACCTTCGCGAGGTTCGGGCAGGTCGCCACGGCGTCCACGGAAGGTGCGTTCTTCAAAGACCTGCCAACGGTTGGCTGGAACCAGTTTCCGATTGGCGTCGAAAGTAACCACGTCGAGGTAGTTTCTGGCGGTTTCCAGAAAGACGACGTCTTTTCGACCATCGTTGTCCAAGTCACCCGTGACCATGTCGTTCAAATGGCCGTCTTTGATTGGAGTTTCATAGCTGTCCAACTCCGTAAATTCCCAAACTTTACCTTCAAGAGGCATCCAACCCACCGCATCCTTTCCAAGGAATGCAACGCTGTTCAGGTTGGAGCTTCCCAGCGCAATCGATTGAAGACTGGTGAAGGAGGTAAAGGGCAAGGATATGTTGCGGACGACCTGCCAGACACCCGCTTTGTCACGCTCGGAAAGTGTCAGAACCTTTCGCTCAGCATCCAACAAAAACAGCGAATTGACGGCATTAGTCCCATTCGGTAGGGCAGCGACACCCACGAGTCGTGAGTTACTTCCCGCGCCGTTAATCTGTTCCTTAACGCTGAACACCCAGCCAGCGCGATTTGTGGAATTTTGAGCTGCAGCTTCCTGCTTGAGCACCACGGCCCGCAGAAAATTCTTTTGAGCCAGGAGCAATTCAGGTTTTCCATCACCATCGACATCCACCGAACTCATCCAAGGCTCTTCGACACTGCCGCCGGGCGGCGCGACATCCTGCTCATCGAAATCCTTGCCCGTCACTTGAAGCAGAACTTTGATCTTCTCATAAGGAATCAGCACAACCAGATCGGCCAACCCATCTTGGTTCACGTCCTGAAAAGCAATGGAAGTCGGATTCGATTTGAAATTCTCATTCAACTTCTGAGTTTTGCTCTTACCATCAGCAGTGCGAGTCACCAGGGAACGTTTTCCATCCTGATCCACGATGACTGCCAGCACTGGCTTGCCATCTGCCTTCAGTTTGCCGACTGCCATGGCTAGAGGTTTGCCATCCAAAGGAATGCGGGTTGGGAAAGGCAATCCACCCTTCTCATCCATTTGGGCCACGCCAAGTTGACGTTCATCACCACTCAAAAGGAAAATGTCAGGCTTGCCATCCCCGTTCCAATCCCCCACGGCCAGATCACTGACCCCGGTGAGCGTAGAGAAAGTTTTAGGAGCTTCCAATGTGCCGTCAGGTTTTTGAAGGTAGATCGAGACCTGTCCGCTCTCAGGTTCTGCCACCAGCAAGTCGGGCAACTTGTCACCGTTGACATCGGCCCAGAGCATGCCGCGTCGGGCCTTATCGCTCTTGTTTAAGGGCATGACTTGAAACTGGCCCTTCTTGAATACACCGGAAAGTTCCTCCGCCGCTTTCCGTGTGAATTCAGAAACCTGGGCGCGTCCAGAGTTCTGGGCGATCGTAATAATTTGATTCTTTTCATTTCCCTCCAGATTGTCCGTTGTATAGGAACGGATCGGAGGCACTGCAAAATAAATTTCAGGTCCCAACTGGCCGGAGTCATTTTGCAGTCGGAAACGGAATGGATTAGGACTCTCCCAGTTGACCAGCATAAGGTCGTTACGTCCATCCCCATCAATATCCAGCACTTGCACAGCTTTGACTGAGCCTGAGTACGGAATTTTTTCGGGCTCGCCCAGGGTATGGTCTTTCTTTTGGCTTAAAACATACACCTGCGTTTCGCCAAGCAATACCAGGTCCGTAAGGTGGTCCCCATTCAAGTCACCGGAAACCAGAGCGTTTCCTGTGAGCTGACCGTCATCAATTGCCCAACGTTTGGGCGCGCTCCAGCCATTTGTGCCCTGATTGTAAATTACCACGAGTTCCTTTGGCTCGCCGTAGTAGGCAATGTCGGGTTTACCGTCACCATTTAAATCAGCTACCACGAGTGCCGAAATACGCTTTTCCGAGGCAATTGACTCGATGCGAAAACGGGCATCAGGTGGGAGTTCGTTCAACTCCTGTTTGATGTCTCGCGCCGAGGCCTTCTTCACCCGGTTGGTCTGGCCGGTCTGGTTGTATAATAAATTGATTTTAGACCTGGCGTTATTAACGAGCACAAGGTCATTCAGGCCATCTCCGTCGAGATCAGCGGATCGCAGAAGGGATATTTGAGGATCGATCGGGAAAATCTCCGGTCCGGTAAAGCCGAAGCGGTTGGTAACATCCTCTGCGCGCGAAGCACTTAAAAGAAAAAATGCAGCGCTTAACAGAGAGCCCGCGCGCAGGAGGGTTTTAGTTAGATTCGGTTTTTGCATTGTAAATATTTAATAAACTAACGGGGAAAGTGCCATTGGTTGTGCAAGTTGGCTAGTCTATTCACCCAGGATATGTGCGGCCACGCGCCGGGAATGTGGTTCGACGCGATGTTCCCAAACATAGATTCCCTGCCAGGTGCCCAAAACCAGGCGGCTGTCCATGATGGGAATACTAAGGTTGACGGCAGTGAGCGCAGTCCGCACATGCGCAGGCATGTCGTCCTCCCCTTCAGCAGTGTGTTGGAAAAGCGCATCGCCATCCGGCACCAATCGTGAGAAAAAACGCTCCAGGTCGCGACGAACTTCCGGGTCGGCGTTTTCCTGAATGAGGAGTGAAGCGGAGGTGTGACGCAGATGTAGCGTTATTAGCCCTTGTTGGACAGCACAGTCACCTATCCAGGCGGAGACTTGCCTGGTGATCTCATAAAAACCACGGCCACGAGTAGCCACTGAAAATTCGTAAGACGCCTGATGCAGCATTGTTTCCTCAATCAAAGACTCGTTTTACCAAGACTTTGTTCAAGGATTATTCTGAGCAGTTTTGGTGACTTCAAGCAGCTTTTCCAAATCAGAGTTTTTTGGGTGTCCAGCTGCCAAAGCTTTTTGGTAATGCCAGCGGGCAAGTTCCGTCAACGGCGGCTTTTGAGTGACGTAAACCACAGCGAGATTGTTGTGTGCGCTGCCGTACCCGGGATCGAGCTGGATGGCTTTGCGCAAAGCCGTTTCAGCCGGCCCACGAAGGCCTTTATGACTGAGGGTAATGCCAAGGTAATTCTGGGTTTCGGCGTTTTGAGGATCCAACTGAGCCGCGCGACTTAGAGCATCCAATGCCTCGTCGTATTTCTCTTCCTGAAACTTGACGCGTCCGAGGATGGAGAGACAATAAGCATCATTGGAATCAACGCTCAAAGCCTGCTTTAGATTTTTCTCTGCCTCATCAAACTGCCCGCGCTCCGCTTGAATCATGGCCAGGTTGCCCAGGGTAAAAACGTTTTTGTCATCTTCCTTGAGAACCTTCAAATAATTTTCCTCTGCCCTGTCATACTGGTGTTTGACGAAGAGACTTTGAGCTTCAGCCACCAGTTTGCCGGATTCAGCGGACAACTGTTTGCGAGGTTTTTTCGCCGGAGTTGTGTCCGCGGTGGACAGTTTGGAATCGGGATTATTAAAGAGAGCAAGTTCCTCAGTAGTATAGGGAATTTGATGTGCTTCGAGGGTATCGACGCGAGCACGAAGCGTGGCCAACTCTTTGGTCATGCTTACAATGCGAGCGGAAGTTTCCTTGCCCTTCTTCCGACCGTTGAGTTCCTTTGTTGCGACGTCGAGGCTCTTCTGCAGCTCGTCGCGTTGAGCTTCCAACATCTTGATCTTTTCAACAGTGGCAGCGTCGAGGGCTGGGGCGGCGGCAACCGCAGGCTGACTCGCAGTAACTTGTTTTAGACGGCTCTCGAGGGCAATTTTTTCGAGGCGAAGGATTTCCTTGTCTGACTGTAAGGCAGCAACCTGGGCCTGAGCTTGGAGTAATTGGCGGCTCAAGTCGTCACCTTTGGCCAGGGTTCCATGCTTGCCCTTGAGATCAGCCAGTTCATTTTTAAGAATTTCATTTTCACTACGCAGAGCGTCACTATTCTCATCCTTTGCAGGAGCGACCTTAACTTTGACCTGGAGAGCCTGCTTTTCGGTGGTCAAAGATTTATTAGCCTCAATCAAAGCATTTACTTTGACATTCGCTTCGGCCAGATCTTTGCGGGCTTGCTCCAAAGCAGCGGCATCGACCTGACTCGCATTGGTCTTAACCTGGGCGAAGGTCACTTTGAGCAGATCATTTTCCTTCTGAAGTTCGTTGATGTGTTGTTCTGCCTTGGCAAGTTCACGGGGATCAATCGAAGCCGGTTGGGCGCTCAAAGCCTCTTTCAGCTTGGCTTCGAGCGAGGATTTGTCAGCCTGCAACTGCTGAATCTGCGTCTCCATCGCCTTGATCTGGGAGTTCAGTTCAATTGAAGCCGAAGGCGGCGTTGCATTCGTGGTTGCTGGAACCGGCGCAACGGGTTCGCTGGGGACGGCCACAGGTGCAGGAGTTGTTGGTTCGTTGGTAGTGGCCGGGGTTTCGGTCGGAGCATTGGTGGCGGCATTCACAGGAACGGGAGCATTCGTTGCCGCCGCCTGGGCCTGGGTCTTTAAAGAAATTTGGGAAATCCGGCTGCCGAGGTAATTAAGGCGATAGTTCACCACTTGGCTGTTCCAACTCGGATTTCCGGCCTGGAACCTCTTCAGTGCAGCCTGAGCATCGAGATACTTGGCCATGGCGGCGCCCGCCTGACCTTTTTCATTCAACGCGTCTGCCTGCTGAATTAAATTATAAATAGCGATGTATTGATCATCTGCCCCTTCAGCCCATGCTCCCGGAGCAAGCGATAGCGAGGCTAAAACCACGAAGGTGAAGAAACGTTTCATTAGTTTATATTAGTCAGGTCAGGCGGCACTTTGCAATCCCAACATCTGCCCATTGAAAGGTTAAGTAGACCGGTAGCAAAAGCAAAAGAGCAGCCTCCACTTCCCCGTTGACGGCAGAAGTGAGAGACTGAAGCAAATGTGAAATGAATTTCGCAACACTTACTTTTTCCGACGCCGGAGCATGATGAGTATCATAGTCCCACCCATTCCTGCCAGGGCGATCGTTGAAGGTTCCGGAACAGATGACAAAAATAAGCGCTTAAATCCAGTCGGGCCGAAGAGCATGGCGGCGGGGGCGCCAGCGTTGGGTCCGGTAGGATTTATCCAGGCTCCTGAAGTATCGATCTCCACGGAGAGATTGTTCGGAGCAGCAGCCAGTGCAGCTTCATAAGTAGTGTAATTGCCAGTCCACCCCCTCACCTCAAACATAGCATTGGCTCCGGGCGCGGTCCCGTTGGGTGTGGTGTAAACGCCGCCGTTGAAAACACCGTCCGCCACTCCGCCCACAGCAGGTCCAATCTGGACGAGTTGAGCTTCGGTGGAACCGAGTATTCCCCAATACAAAGCTACATGGAAATTGTTCTGGGGAGCATTGCCATAAGTGCTTATGCCGTTGTTCGTGTAGACAGGAAATTGAGGGGTGTTGGCAAAATAGATTGTCCCCTGCCCAAACGCGCCCACGACGTACGTGATGAGCCCAAAAATCAGAAATAGTATCCTTTTCATACCCAATAATTAACCAAGACCGGTTGTTACCTCTGGCTAAATTCCCATTGTATCCAATGCGAATAGCGAGTGTAATGACGATGCAAGTTAGATCAGGTTAGGTTTGCTTAAAAAGGCGATCCCTGGGTAAGAATTTTTAAAGCGGCTCGCCTGGAACGTCTCCCATTTGGAACGCTGCTATATCACCACAAAAGCTAAAAAATTGCAACACTTTTTCTAGTTTCTTTTCGGGAAGTTTCAAAGAAATTACAACCCTCTCTGTTTAAATAACTTTGATTTGATACTTGTTAAAACACGTCGCTCGTCCCCGCTCCAGAAGCTCGATCCTGTCTGCATATACCGAATGCCGAAAGAAATTTCCGAATGGCAGGAGGGATTTTGGTTTGAGGCAAGGCGGAGGCCGCAGGCGCTATCCATAGATAGCGACCAGGCCGACAACGCCGCCTCAAATCAAAAGCACCCTGCAGCCAATGATTAGTGAATTTCTTCACCCCCAAGACCATGGCTTTTCAGTCCTCACTTTCATCAGGCTTATTGCCTGCTTTCCTTCCGGTTCTTTTCCCCATTCCGGAAATTAATTTTGGGATTCGGTATAGGCACCCGTTGACTCAGAAAGTCCTCTACCATTAGATGTGTTCTTCAGTGGCCATTGACACGAACAAACACAATATGTTAATTTTGCCGCCGGACGCACTCGGTTATGAATTCTTTTCTAAACCAACATGTGCTGGTGCTGAATCGCCTCTGGCAGGCGGTGAACATCTGCACTGCGCGGCGGGCCCTGACTTTATTATTCGAAGGGCACGCTCACGTTGTTCTCGATGGCCAGGACGGTTCTTTCCAAACGTTCAACTTCAGCCAGTGGCAGGATTTTTCAGAGCAACAACCGCATCCCGAAAGCATCCACACCATTTCTTTCAAGATCCGTGTCCCGCGAGTGATTCTTTTGGTCATGTTCGACCGTTTACCGAAGAAGGAAGTGAAGTTTACCCGGCACAATATCTTCGAACGCGATAATAATACCTGCCAATACTGCGGAACGGTGTTTGATCGAAAAGACCTGAATCTTGATCACGTGATTCCGCGGGATCGTGGCGGACCAACAACCTGGGAGAACATCGTCTGCTCTTGCATTCCTTGTAATACTCGCAAGGCCAATCATACACCCTATGAAGCAGGCATGCACTTAATTCGCAAGCCGAAACGCCCGAAATGGCGGCCTTTCGTGCAGGTTAATCTGGGCCTGAACCATCACGATAGTTGGAAGCATTTCCTCGACCTGGCCTATTGGAACGTAGAACTTGGGGAAGATATAGGGCCCTGATCCAGCCGGAGACCTCGCTCTCCAAAATTTTCGGCAGATTAAGTCACTCAGCGGTTTTAGCAGAAGCAGAACGTGCCGCTTCAATCAGTTCCCAGAACTTCGGATTCTGTTGGAGCGCTTCATCCTCATCCAGCTTCAACCCGGAGCGAAAGTAAAAATCCTTCAAGGTATGCCGGCTAAGGATTCGATAAACCACCAACCCAAGGTCGTGCTTTTCAAAATAAACCCGGTAATCCCCCACCCTGAAGCGATGCAGCGTGCGGCCGGCGCGTTCGAGCTTTCCGAAGGCATCCAAGTCCGTATTCATCACCTGCTGGGGAAGACCGCGAAATTCACCCAAAATGTGCAACTGAAGTTCCTTCGGCATGCGGGCCAGTTCGCCAGCACTCGTGGGGTTAAAAATAATTTGAAAAGGCCGCATTTAATAAAATTGGTAGCGCGTACGGGAATCGCACCCGTCTTTCAGCCTTGAGAGGGCCGTGTCCTAACTGATAGACGAACGCGCCTGACCGGCAATTCTCCTAAGATGCTATCTGACTCTTTTCATCTGTCAATACACGGAATAGGAACATCCGCTTCCAGAAATAAATTTTGGCATTAATTTCCTATTCGATATAGATTAAATGCTGATTTTTAACAGGTGAAATCCGCGCTATGATACGCTTTTTCAAAAGGTTCAGCTTGCCATTGTTCCTCGCAATAGGCGTGGCCTGTTTTTTCTGGTGGAAACATACGCAAGGCGAGCCGGAATTTCGCGGTCGACTGCTAACTACCTGGATGCATCAATTGCATGACCAGTCAGGAAGTGAAACGGAACGCGCTGAAGCCCTGGATGCGATAAAAGCCATGCACGAATCAGCCGTATCCTATCTGGCTAACATCGTGAAACCCGATGAATCCTGGTTCAGGCAAAAGGCGAGAGACCGATATGGAATAAAGCATCCTTTCCTGTATAAATGGTTTCCCCCCTTGCTTCAAAGCGCGGACCGTCAGCAGGCCATTGTGACCTTGGGACAATTGGGTCCGCTGGCCGGCAGTGCCATTCCCGCTCTTGAATGGGCAGCCAGACACAAAGATGCCAGGTGTGCGGAAGCCAGGACAGCGCTACAACAAATACGCGGGGAATCTGCAGCACAGTGGATTGAAGCAATGGAGAATGGCAACACAAGAGGAGAGATTGAGGTTACCGCGTTGCTGGCCTCCTGTAGCACGAATGCTCATGCCTCCATTCCGGCGCTTTGTCAGGGCCTGTCTTCCACCAATGAATGGGTAAGTTTGGCTTGCACCCGAGCGTTTGGCCAACTTCACACGGACGCCGGAATTTCCGTGCCTGCACTCGTGGAAAACATTAAACGCTTTCGCTCTGCTCCCCTCGCCTCTCCCTCGAGGGTGCAAGCCAGTATGTTCGCCTTGAGCGCGTTCGGTGCCGAGGCCCGGCCTGCAATCCCAACACTGAAGGAATGTCAGCTGGATTCCCGTCTGGGAACGCGCCGCGTCGCGATGATATGTTTAACCCGTATTTTGGATTACCAGGAAGCCAGGGAAATGCTGGCCGCAAGTTTGGCTGAGCCGAACCAGGAAGTTCATGATACAGCCGCTCGCCTGCTGCAACAGTTGGATGCTAAAGCGGATCATGGTTCATTAGCTAAATAGCGCGAGGCTGAACTGGGACATATTCATCCCGAGAGTTTCCTTGTTTATCGCCTCACCGTTTTCCTGGACATAATTAGGATGCAACTCCCTAAGCCTGAAAACCGCCGCCTCTCATGATCACTTGCTGCGACGGCGGAACAGCAAAAGAGCGGCTCCGCCGAGACTGGCAAGCGCGATCGTGGAAGGTTCAGGAACACCGATGACAAAGCCTTGAACTTGACCAGGACCACTACCCCAGATGACTCCCGCAGGGGTTGCACCACCGCCCAGCGTTACACTTCCGATTGAGGACATACCGAAGTATCCAGTCGAATTGCCATTCATGGCTGCTTCATAGCTGCCATAACCGCCGGTAGCAGACCAGCCTTTGACTTCAAAGGCGTATGTGCTGCCCAAGGCAAAACCAGTTGGCAACGCATAGGTTGAGAGCGAAATAACGCCCGCAATTGGAGAATTGGTGAACAACATTACTGGAGTAGTGACGACACTCAGAGAACCTGCATCCGCAGCCAGATAAAGGCCGAAAATATAATTACCCTTACCACTCATCAGACCTGAAGTACCAGACCAATTGTTGGTGGTAATATTGAACCCGGTGTTATTGAAGTTTATCGTGCCTTGAGCGTGCGCAGCCGCAGCCATGGCTAGGTATCCGGCAACCAAAATGGTGCTTAGGATTTTTTTCATTTTTTGAAAATTGGTTTTTAAGCTCCTATCTATACAGCAGATAATACAAATACAGAGATTGACTTCAAGCGTAATCTTACAGAGTCCCTTCCATGGAAAATGACCAGGCATCAGCACAATGAAAATTCCTCGCGCGGCTTCCTGTAAAAATGTACACAAAAAAAGCCGCCCTTTCGGGCGGCTTGAAAAATACACTAATCAATTACTTGCGGCGGCGGAACAGCAACAGCGAAGCTGCGCCAAGGCCGGCAAGAGCGATTGTGGAAGGCTCAGGAACTGGCGTCAAGGTAAAGCCTTGAACTTGACCAGCGTTATTACCCCAGATGACTCCCGCAGGGGTTGCACCACCACCCAGCGTTACAGTTCCGATTGAGGAGATACCGAAGTATCCATTCGGATTGCCATTAAAGGCTGCGTCATAGCTACCATAACCGCCGGTAGAGGACCAGCCTTTGACTTCAAAGGCGTATGTGCTGCCTGCGGCAAAACCACTTGGCAACGTAACGGTTGAGAGCGAAATAACGCCCGCAATGGGAGCATTGGAAAACAACATCACTGGAGTAGTGACGGCACTCAGAGAACCTGCATCCGCAGCCAGATAAAGGCCGAAGGTGTAAGCTTTTGAACCCGACATTACACCACTAGTACCAGCCAAATTGTTGGTGGTAATGTTGAACCCAGTGTTATTGAAGTTCACCGTGCCTTGGGCATAGGAGCTTACCGCCGAAGCCAGAACTCCGGCACCCAAGACTGCACTGAGAATAAGTTTTTTCATGTTTTTTGTTTTTTGATTGTAGGTTTTAAGTAGGTTTTAATAATTTATTGAACAGTGAAACCACGAGTCCAATTGGTCGATGAACCTGGATTCAGGAGCACAAACCCTTGGCCAACTGCAGGTGCGACTGGCACAAGATTGAACGAGGTATCAGACCATCCGTAACCGTCAATATATGTAATGGGCTGGCTATAGGAACCACTGGTGAAAGTCATATACTGCAAACCATTCACCGTTGGCAACCCGTTCGTGGTCAAGTCTTGAGAAACTGGCGGAATCGAGGAATAGAAACCATAGCCTGGGTTAATATTGATGGTCTTTGATCCCTGAACCACTTCACCCGTAAATGTGACATTCGTATTAACACCAGTGTTGTTTAACACAAATATACCTTCACCAGGCGAGATAGTGGTTGCGCTGGGATTGAAATCAACATCATACCAGGTACCACCGATGATGGTATCAGGCTGAGTAAAGGTCGCAGCACCAGGATTCCACTTAATCACCTGAATACCATCAGGAAGATTTACACCGAAAACGCTGGCA
>NZ_ABOX02000061.1 GCF_000172555.1 Pedosphaera parvula Ellin514 | reverse complement strand
ACCACAAAGTGGTTTCGTCTTACAGCCCAACGGTTGCCACAATTCAGATGGTGGCTACCTTGGGTAAACCGTCTCAATTTCCCAATCACTTTGCCGAACGGTGGCCGTGCGCAAGCACTCGGCGCGTGCCACGGCGAGCATCTCGACTTCAACTTGGTGAGAACAAAAAATTGAACCTCACTATTTGAAATTTGAATGCTGGACGTTTCCTCTTTTCCTCATCCCCTCGCCTCATCAGAGGCACCATAGAAAGGACTGAAGGTCCTGCTTATCTTAGCCCAGGGCAAACGCGCCCCGCGCGTGCCGCCCAGGGTAAATCATCCCTCAACTCACTACACTTTGCCGAAGGCGCGAGCAAAGCGAGCATCTTCACTCCCTATCGCAAAATAAATTGCTCCCTGGCGTATTATTTGTTTGCCGGGAGAGACCGAATCATTTTCTCCAATTCCTCCACGCGCTTTTCGAGTGAATCCACCTTGTCAGCCTTCTCCTTCAGTTTCTGAATTTCTTCCTCCCTGGCCTGCAATTTCTGGTTCAATCCCTGAATGGCCGCCAGCGCCACGCCCCCTTCATCCACAGTGGCGATGCTAGTCTCATCCTGACCCAGGCCGAACGCCGCATGAAAATCCTGCGCCACCGGCCCGACATGCTTCTGCGCCGGCTGTGCCTTGTAGCTCCAGCTCTGGATCGGCAAGGCCGCCACCTTCTCCAATACTGTCTGCGCATCCACCGGCGCAAAGTCCTGCTTCAGGTTCCGGTCCGAGGCGTTGATCCAACTGCTCCCATCGCACCGTGCATTGACGACCATCAGTATGTTGGTCGGATTGGCGTTGCCGATGCCCACGTTGCCGCTGCTGATGACCTGGTTGCCCGTAAAAACATTCCCCCCGCTCAGCAAGGCTACACCGGTCAAATTGGTGAGCCCGCTCCCGTCCCCGGTAAAGCCGGCCGCTGAGATCGTGCCTTGAAACACATTGCTGCCGTTGCGCAGGGCCACGGCTGCCGGCACAATGTGCGGCCGTAGCGCCAGACTGTGATGATATCCCGCGGCAATGGCCGCCACGTTGCTCAAGCCTGCGGGGATGGTGGTTTCACCATAGTCATTCCACCCCCACCCCACGACCGTGCCATCGCTCTTGAGCGCCAGATTGTGATCAGCCCCGGCGGCAATGGCCACTACGTTGCTCAAGCCTGCAGGGATGGTCGTTTGGCCTTGGGCATTGTATCCCCATCCGACGACCGTGCTATCGCTCTTGAGCGCCAGACTGTGAAGCGCTCCCCCGGCAACGGCCACTACGTTGCTCAAGCCTGCAGGGATGGTCGTTTGGCCTTGGACATTGTATCCCCACCCGACGACCGTGCCATCGCTCTTCAGCGCCAGACTGTGATAAGCCCCCGCGGCAATGGCCACCACGTTGCTCAAGCCTGCGGGGATGGTCGTTTGGCCATAGTCATTCCACCCCCACGCGACAACTGTCCTATCGCTCTTGAGCGCCAGACTAAAACCATATCCCGCGGCAATGGCCACCACGTTGCTCAAACCCGCGGGGACGGTCGTTTGGTCATAGTCATTCCACCTCGACGAGACAACTGTCCCATCGCTCTTGAGCGCCAGACTAAAACCATCTCCCGCGGCAATAGCCACCACATTGCTCGACCCTGTGGGGAAGGTCGTTGCGCCATTCCAATTATCTCCCCACCCGACGATGGGGGCTTGGATTTGCACCAGGTTGCTCACCGGTAAATTGGTCACGCCCGCGCCGTCGCCGCTGAACGTGCCGGTGAAATTCACCCCGCTGGCGCCATTGGTCACCACATTGGCTGGCAATCGCCCGAGCGGAATCGTGCCGGTGATGTTCGCCGCGGACACCGACCCGGCGCTCGCCGCCGCCCCCGCACTCAGTGCATACTGCGCGTACGGCACGGCCGTCAACTGTTGACGCGGAGCCAGCGTGGAATAGGTGTTCGCACCGCCGGGGCTCACAGCCATCCCCAGCCAGTTGCTGCCACCGGTGAAAACATTCCCAAAGTCTAGCGTGGTCGTGAACAGGCCGTTGCTCACGGCCACTGCCGTATTCGTCACCGGCCCGGCGAGGGCGACCCCGCCGGTACTGGTGCCGTAAAGTGCGAAGGCCATGTCGTAGCTCCCGTTGGCAGGAGAACCGTTGTTTTGAAGCCGCCCCTGGTAGGTGAAGGCCGTGCCTTGGGCTTGGAGCCCGCTCGCATAGGCGAGGAGAGAGATGAGGAAAAGTGACCAAACAAATTTTTTCATGAATTGTTCCTTACAATTTACAAGGGTAATCATTTCAAGAAGCATCGAAAAAGCGAGCAGAATTTTCGCCGTGTCAGCTCGCATCCATCCTATGAACGGGTCGTGAACGTGAACGGGTCCAAATTATCTACACTGGTTTTCCCAGGCGAACTCCAGTCCACCCATTCCACAGCTTCGCATCCAAAACTTAAAACCCGCTACTCGCAGTTTTCGCGAACCCTCCCACGACATCCCGCTTTGCACATTTTGTGGTTCCCCTCCCGCATAAACCAGAGTCGTCTCTGGTTAACCGTCCGTGGGCGGGTTGGAGGTGGCAAAAAGATACATGAACAATTCGTTGTTCGCCGACTTTGACATGAACGGGTCGTGAACAGGTCGATCCTTAGTATTTACACAATTTTCTCTGTCAATCAGGCTCAAAAAAGCCAACGAACCAGCATACTCACTGCAACTATTTGCAGCTGCAAAATACTGGCGCAACAACAGGTGCTGAGCGGTGTTTTCATAAAAGTGAAGTTCACTTACTTATTAATTGTTCTCCTTGCGTCGACAGGCTCTGTGAAGTGTGAAGAAACTGCTGCCACCCAATGGAAGCACAAAGCGGACGGATCGGACGTTGCCTGGCGTATCATAACATTCCCTGAGCAGCCTTCTCTGCCAGGTAATATGCTTTTATCGCTCTCCCGACAGGAACATGGAATGTGTTTGAGCCTCAGTGCCAGCGAGCATTTTTTGAGAGAAGGGAAGATTTCCGTTCGCCTGCATTATGTGAGCGGCCAAACGGTTTCCCCTGACTTGACTCCTGCTGAATCACTAGTATTAGCTGGAAGCTTCGGAGGTAGTTGGAGTTCGTTGGTGACCTTTCCGTGGGGGAAAAATATCCTGGAGGAGGCTTGGATTGAGGTCTCAACGGAATCAAGCCGAATATGGCTCGAAATCCCCTACGGATTTACGCGGGATCCAAAGGCCCCAAATCCACCACCCACATTTGATGGCGATGCAAGGTTTGCCTCTGCCATGAAACACTTGGCTGGCCAGAAGAAAGCGATTCACGTATGGCAAGTCAGCCCATCCACCTGCTTTCGTGTCGATGTTTCCAAAGCGAGAGACGTGATTCTTCACTGGGCCACTGTGCAATACGATTCCTTCCCAATTCAGAATGGCTGGCGGCTGTCGTTCACCAAATGGAATATCGTTGAGGAGCCACCAGACGAAGTGACGCTTTACCGGGAGGATGAGCTGCATCGGCCATGGGATCTACATTCACCACGCACTGCCCTGCGCCACATCGAAAACAGCGGACACGCCCTGGCCAGCCGCTGCATGGGCATTCGGGTGCATAACGGCGGCATGAGTCGAAGCGATACCTACCGCATTGTCGATAAGAGTGACGAAAGCGATGATAGACGCTCCTGGCAAAAAGTGGAAATTGATGTGGAAGACAAAACCTATTCAATCATGATGCCTTCCAGCCTTCTCAAGAACTCCCACGGAACCACCTCCTTGGAATCAAAGACTTGGTGATCCTTGTGGCAGCCACAAATGCCCCGCGAAGTATTGAACCATTCGGCGGTTTGCGCGTCATGTTGATGTACGGTCGGCTTAATTCTCGGATAGCGAGTGTCTGAGCCAGTCCTCGAAACGCATTTTGCCGAGGCGCGGGTTTTCGCCGGGAACAAGCGATTCATCGTTCACCTCCAGGCCGAAGTAGAGCGCATGGGCATCCGTGACCACTTTGCGCGGATCCTTGGTCGCCTTCAGGAATCGCTCAATGAGTTCGTTCAGTCGCACCCGTTCCGGACCGGCAATCTCGATCATGCCATTCACCGGCGCTCCCAGTGCAACATCAGCCATGATATCAGCCACGTCATCGGCCGCGATGGGCTGGAAAAAAGCAGGAGACATGGTAACGGTCTGCCCTACAGTACCTGACTGGGCAATGGCGCCCGTGAATTCGAAGAACTGCGTCGAGCGAACAATGGTGTAGGGAATCCTCGAAGCCTTGATCAGGTTCTCCTGGGCCAGCTTCGCGAGGAAGTAACCATAGCCATGCACTCGCTCCATGCCGACGACCGATAGCGCGATGTGATGCTTCACACCGGCGAACGTCTCCGCTGCCAAAAGGTTGCGGCCTGACGCATTGAAGAATTCCATGGCCGCCTTTTCCTCGAAGGACGGCGAGTTCGCCACGTCGACCACAACCTGTGCGCCTGCAAGTGCCTCCTTAAGGCCTTCACCCGTAACCGTGTTGACACCGGATCTGGGTGATGCCGCCACCACCTCATGGCCTTTCTTACGAAGCCTGTCCACGGTCTTTGATCCAATGAGTCCGGTGCCGCCGATAATTACAATTTTCATAATCTCCTTTTGCTATTCCATGAATCTATTTCCCTAGTGTTACCACCATCAGCCAGGCTGCCAATTTTGTATAGCCACCAACTGCGCCCAAAGAAGCCAACCAAACCTCCTGCTGGCTTGAAACTCCTGCATGAAACGTCCTCACTTCATCGTGAGGCAGGAAAGGAAAAAGTTTGACGTTTTGTGTCAACCTACTTATTACTTAAACCGTCACCCACGCAGTTTACCCGTTCAGGCATCATGAATTTCAAAACACTTCTGTTAATGTCCTGCATTGCAGGATCAACGCTGGGAAGCGCCATGGCACAAAGTTCCCTTTGGACGAACCTGGTCGCCTATTGGCCGATGGATACCACTGATGGCGTCACCACCCCGGATCTTGCGTTGGGCAACTCCATGTTTCTGGTCAACGCTCCGTCACTGGTTGCGGGTCAGCGAGGTAACTGCTTTCAGTTTAATGGCTCGAGCCAATACCTGAATGTCACGCATTCCACTAACTTTCTGGCGACCGGCCTGCCTATTTACACGACCAACGGTTACACCGTGGCTTTTTGGGTCAAAGGCACTTCGACCCAGAGTGCCAACCATATTCCTTTTTCTGAGAATGCGTTTTCGGGATCGATGCTCTGGGATTTCAACACGCGAAGCACAAAGATTGCCGTATTTTTAAGAAACAACGCCGGCACGACGGTCATCAACAATGTCCAATCTGCAACCGCAGTGTTTGATGCGGCCGGTAGCACCTGGCACCATGTGGCATTCACCGACGCAAACGGCACTTGCAAACTTTATATCGATGGCAACCTGGACAGCGCGAATGTGAACTACACTGCTCCTTCCGCCGGTGCTCCCGCAGCAACCATCACTGCTGTGGGAGATTTGATTCGGGCTAACAACGCCAACAACCTTTGGTTCAATGGTTCGGTCGATGAGGTAATGGCCTGGAGCCGGGTGCTTTCGCAGTCGGAAATCCAAAACGCGATGAATAACGGAATACCCACTCCAATCCCACCAACCCCGCCCACGATTCTCGCACAGCCAGCAAACCAGACCAATTCACTTGGAGACCGGGTGATATTTTCCGCCAATATCTTCGGCAACCAGCCCATGACTTATCAATGGCTGTCCAATGGCGTTCCGATCCCTGGCGAAACCAATAGTTCGCTGACGTTGAACAATTTGACCAGCCCTGGAACGAATTTCTATTCGGTGACGGCAGCCAACATTGCCGGCACAAATACCAGCGCGTCGGCCGCGCTGGTGGTGCTCCCGGATCCCGCGCCGAATATTATTTCAGGCATGGTTTCCTATTGGCCTTTGAATACTATTTCCAATTCAACTTCCACTCCCGACCTCGTGAGTCAAAACGATCTTCAGCTCACGGCCATGAGCAACGGGAATTTAGTGCCGGGCAAATTTGGAAACGGACTATCCTTCGACGGGTCTTCACAATATGGAGCCGAAACGACCGGCACTCCAATTTATGATCTCAACACCACCTACACGGTTGCGCTTTGGATCAACGGGGTTCCTGGCATTGCGAACGAGCAAATTTTTGCCAATGGCAACAGCACCAACGGGAACTACTTTTTCATCGGGCCGGACAACACCGGCGCCACCAGCAAGCTGGACATACGAATCAATCCCGGAATGTCCGACACATTGTCCACCGCCACGGCGTTGGACGGAACGTGGCATCATGTCGTTTGGGTGGACCAGAACGGCACGGGACTATTGTATATCGATGGGGTTCTCGATCCTTCAGTTTTTAGCTACGGTCATGGAGCATTGGGCTCGGTGCTCTTGAACAACACGACCATCGGTGCGCTCGTGGCCAACCCGCTGCGAGATTTCTTTAATGGCGCCATCGATGATGTGGGCACCTGGAGCCGTCGATTGACGTACACGGAAATTCAATCGATTTTCACGAACGGAATTCCGACACCCCCGGTGATCATCAAACCTTCTGTGACTTCCCTCACCACTCAGCCGGGCGACCCGACCAATGGTGTTTATCAGGGAGACACCGTTAGTTTCACGGTGGTGGCGACCGGAACCACTCCTTTGAGCTATCAGTGGCGAAAAAATGGCGCGCCGGTTTCCAGCGTGACCAACCCCAGTGCGGTTAGCAACGTCTTCACCCTGGCTAAAGTGCAACCCGCCGATGCCGGCTCCTACACTGTGGTAATTACGAACTCAGGCGGAGCGGTTACGAGCAGCATCGTTCAACTGACCGTGATCCCCTACATCCCGGCAACCAACGGGACAGTGTTGCAAGTCGAATTTAACTGGGCTCCTGCGCCCGCCGTTCAATCCGGTTTTTCATCCATGACCTTGAACGTCAATCCGGCTACATTCAGCGGTCCGGAAGTGACGCTTTCCACCATCGGGGCGACGTTCTTCAGTGATCGCTCGCGGAGCGTCCCGGTAAACAATCCGCCGAACCTGACCCAGGCGAACCTCTATCAGCAATTTATCTTCTCAACTGCGAATACTCCCGGCACGGGCATCGATATTTTGTTGCAACGGCTTGCGCCCAACACCACTTATGGATTGACTCTATGGTCTTACGACAACGCGAACAACCTGTTTGCCGATTGGACCGAAGTCTCTTCCGGCACTCCCGTAACGGTCCAAACGGGCTATATTTTTACCGGCTCGTCTCAGCCAACGGCGGACTATCAGGATACTTTGGGAACCTTGCTCACCTCCTCTACCAATGGGCAATTGGAGATTCAGGGAGTCGTCGATAGCGGGACTGCAGGTATCTTTATTAATGCCCTGCGGCTCGTGGCGAATCCGACCATTCAAATCACTGACACCAGGGTGGTGGCGGACGGGAACCTGCAAATCACCGTAATGGCGCAATATCCGAATCAGACCCTGGAATTTCAGGAAAGCGCCGACCTGACACCGGGAAGTTGGACGGTGGCGACCGATATTCAAAGCACGGTCACACACGGGCCGGTTGTAATTGTGGAAGTCCCGTTATCCACGGACCACCTCTTCTACCGCGCGCGCGCGACCAGTCCCTGAGCCTGAGTTCGGCGCATCTGCTATGGAAGGACTTTTCGGTTGACGTTTTGTCTTACTGTTTCTTCAACCGGTAATATTGGCTCGGTTGGGAAATGGCGTTGGTAATTGTGTTCTGGAAATTAATGACGACAGTACCGTTAGTCACCGGCGTCCAGGAGTTGCCCGCGGAAAGGTTGCTGGTCGTTTCGAGACCAAAACTGGTAGCCGAGCTTGGCCAGCTAATAACCACATTGCCGCCGGCGGCCTGCGCCCGCAAAGACGGCAACGGCTCCGTTTGCACGGCCACCAGCCAGAGATGCGCTCCCTGGGTCGGCGTCGCTGTCCAGGTGACGTTGTAAGTGCCTGCGGCAGCAACATCCCTGGTTGCCACCACCACTTCGACCTCGCAACTGGAGAGCAGTTCCGAATTGACCGTCGTAAAACCATTATTCGGAACCGCCGTCACGGAAGCCGCTCCGGAGTCACCCGCCCAAATAGCAACGAGGGTGGCCGCGTTTGTAGTGGTGACACTCAGGCTGGTGTGAGGCGGAGAGAACACTACGTTCCATTTTGCGTCTTGAATCAACCCGCCGTTCTTCACCTCGACAACGGCCAACGTAATTTCATCACTGCCCGGCATGGGAGCGATGACATGCTGTCCCGTGCCACCCGCGGCCGACGCAACTGCGTAGAGCGCTTCACCGGAAGTGGGATAAGCCGGTCCATAGTCGTGCATGCCGCCGAGCATGACATAACTGTTGTTCGCAGTGTCCAACGGAACTGTCCCGTTGAATTCATTGGTGTTCCCCCGACCAACCCAGGCCAGAATCGTGCTGCCGGACGGTTGCGTATCGATGGCTGTTGTCACCAGGCCACCACTGCCGCCGCAGGGATAAAACGCCAGCGTGTGCGCGCCGATGGTGGGGCTTGCGATTCCGCCGCGCGCGAACAGAAATAAGACCGGAATGATGGTCAGCAAAGCCTTGCGGATTTCAAAAAGTCGTTTGTTTCGAATGGACGGGGTCGTGGTTGCCTCCAACATTTTTTTCATGGGGAGTTTATATGTACGAATCACCCATCGGCTTTAATTGAACCCATGTCAAACCGATGACCAAAAAATCAACGGTTAAAATGGTTGAGGGAAGACCATGCCGAATGCCAGCAGGTTCAACAACGTGGCCAGGGCAACCGCGCTGACACACGGCCGCCCGCATGGTTGCGCACCCCTCCTTCTCAAGGCTATCCAATCACATCACTGTCCACGAATTCGATAATACGCCGCCCCATTGGTTGCAGGCACCGACAGGCTATTGGCACTGGTAGCCGCACCAAAACTTACCCAAACCGGATTAATCAGATTCGTCGCTTGCTCGATCTGAAACGGTGCAATGCCTCCCGACCAGTTCAACATCAGATTCGTTCCCTGCAAGACAGCGCTTGAGGCAATCGCGGGCGCGGCGGCCACCGGCAGATTCATCGTGGCCGTGCTGGATAAACCACCCGGATCGGTCACCTTCATTAGGAAAACATTCGTTCCTGTGTCGCTCGAAACGGGAGTCCCGCTCAAGCCGCCGTTACCAGACACACTCAACCAGGCCGGACCGTTGACTTTAGTAAATGTCATCGTATCGCCGTTGGGATCGCTCGCACTGGTGGCAAGGGTGCCGGAATAACTTTGACCGGCCGTGATGCCTGCCACTGCGAAAGGATCGCTGAAAAACTTCGGCGCGCGGTTTGTGGCCGTCACAAAGTGCGCCGTCACCTGATTTGAACTCAGGGCATATTTGTAAATCGCCACCTCTTCCATGTAGCCCACAAACTGCAAATCGTCCGCCGTGGCAGCTCCCGACTGGCGCGCACCAATGCTGACGGGAAGAGCCGAACCCAAAAGGCCAGTATTTACCCCAATCGTACCTGAGGCGGCATTCACGCCATCCACATATAGATAAACATGACCGTTGACCTGGTCGCAAACCGCGACCAAATGATGCCACTGATTGTTTGGCACAACACTGCTGACAGCCGCGTGCGTGGCGCCCGAAGCATCGCGAACAAAGAACCGGAACGCGTGGCCACCGCCGCCACAATCCAGATTGAATTGTTCCCCGCCGTTTCCGTAACCTTTGGTGATCAACCCGGCATCGGTGGTCTGCGAACCGCCGTTGACCCAGGCTTCCACGGAAAATGTCGCGTTACCGGTCGTCGCAAAATCCGCGATGATGTTCGTCACGCAACTATTGCTGGTGGCTAGAAATCCGAATCTTGCCGACTTGTGCGTATCCACCAGATTATCCCCCGTCTGCCCGAGTAAAACCTTGGAACTGTAAATGCCGTTGTTGCCGGAGATGTAATCGTGGGCCACAGTTCCGCTGGTCTCATCCAACCGCCAATAGCCGAGAGGATGGTCTGCCAGAATCGTCTGCGCCAAAGGATAAGTTGGAGACGACACCACCGTCAGCGAGGCGATGCTGCTCGTGACCGAGCCAAAGGCATTGCTAACCACGACTGTGTAATTGCCGGAGTTTGTGGGTTGCAAATTGGTGAGCTTGAGGGTGGAGCTTGCCCCTATGGAAATGGGAGTTCCATTCAGAGACCAAAAATAACTAACGGGCAGTGCGGCGTTGACTGACATCGTCCAGGTGTTGCTGGCACCGGAGAAAACATAAAGGTTGGCCGGAGTCGGTTGTTGAACGATCACCGGCGCGCGATAGACCGCGAGGGTCGCAATCGAACTGGTCACCGCGCCGTATGCATTGGTGACGACCATCACATAGCTGCCTGCATTGGTAGCTTGCAGCACAGGATTCAACACCAGGCTGGTATTGGTCTGATCATTCAGAGGCGCGTAAGATCCGGCACTCCCGTCGGCGCTGTAATACCATTGATAGGCAAGCGGCGGAGTGCCCGTGGCCACCGCACTAAAAGTCGCGCCCTGCGCGGGTTGATTGTTGGCGATGGACTGGGGTTGCACACCGAGGGCAGGCGCAGCCGGCATGACCGCGCCACTGACGGCAAATATTCCTGTGGTTTGCTGCGCGCCGGCACCGGATGGTTTCGTAAAGGTGATGGAAGCAATCGGCTGATTTATACCCAGGGCCACGAGATTAATAGTCGTCTGGTACAGATTCGGATTGCTCGCTCCGTTGTCTTCAGGGCCAAAGCTCCCGCCCAATCTAAGCCGCCCAAAGCCTTGGATGCTGACGTTGTTAGTCGTGCCAAACCAATCCTGCGCGTTGAAATTGAACACCTGGCTATGCGTGCCGTTGGTGAAATTCAGGACGAACGTTCCAATCCCGCTGGCGGCGTTGGCAGAACAAGCGAGAAGAGTAATGGAATTATAAGCCTGCGGCGTGGCGAGCGTGAGGGTGGCCGAACTGGGATAAGTATATCCCAGGACCAGGGCATTGGTGCTGCCATACGTAAACTGGAACACCGACGATCCATCCAACGGGCTGGTGAAGGCACCATCCGGCGGCAATCCACGCGTGCCGCCACTGAGCCCCGCTTGATAGAAACCGTAATTGTTCGGGGCGTCGAAAGCGAAGGCGCCCGGCGCGGAAGCAGTGGCGCTGTTCGGAGCAATGATACTGGCATTGAAGCCGGTCAGCGTGATCGGAGCGTTGCCAGCCGAGACAATCAATTTGAACGACCGTCCCTGGACGATACCGCTCGAAAGATTCGTGAACAAAACGGTCGTATAATAACGTCCTGCTGCCAGATTCGTGGTGGCGGAGGGAACGAGGCTGACAAGCACATTTGTCGCCGGGCCGGCGGTCGCGAGTGTTCCCGAGCTCGCAGAAACAATGAGCCACGCCGACGTGTTGACCAGCGACCAGTTGATTGCCGCGGCACTGGTATTGGTCAGCACCAAATTTGAACTGGCGGCATTGGGTGCAAGGGTGCGTTGCGCCACGACAACGAAACCGCTCCGCGGAGTGATTTGCAACGCATCCGCTGGACTCGGGTCGGCAACTTGCATGACGACAACAGCGGCGGAGCAACCCCAGCTGTCCGGGACGTTCGTCCCCAACGGCGTTGCCCATTTCTGCCAGGCCAAATTATTATTGTTGCGAACGCTCCAGGCGGCATTTGCGTTGGTAGTCAGCCACGGGCCAAAAGCCGTCCAAAGATTTTGATCCTTGGCAAAACGCGCCATCCAGCGCGCGAAAATGCCATTGAATCCGGAAAGATCCGTTCCGGAGCTGTACTCCGGCAAAATGCCGGCGGAGGATGTCATGCTGTTTTGAGTATATTTTCCCGCCAGGACCGCATCCTGATAGTAGTTGGGCAGTCCCGTTGCGCGATAGAGAAGGTTTGCTGCCCCAATGAAAGTGCCTTGATTGTACGTCAGCGCTCCGCCACTGGTAAAAGTGTTGCTGTAGGTGATGCCGTCAGCGATGGAGCCGTTGCCGGGGTTGAACAAGACCCGCCGTTCCCAGCCATAAATCGCCTGGGCTTTGGTGAGATAAGAACTGTCGCCGTAGATATTATAGAGCAGACATGCGCCGATTGCGGCCGGGCCATGAACGGCGGCATTCTTATACATATTATCCGTGCTCCACCACAGACCGCCACCGGTGAAATTAGTATCCCAGGCGCGGGCATACATGGCATCCCAATTATTTTTGGCCACGTCCCGAAAGGTCGTGTTGCCGGTAATCTGATAACCCCGGGTGAAGGCAATTACGGCCCACGAGATATCGTCATTGTAGTTGTTGAAGTTGCCTCCAGCCACCGTCCAGCTTGAACCGTGGTGAGAGATGAATTGATTGCAGGCGTTTAAGACAATGGTTTGCCGCGCGGTCGAGGGATAGTTGTCATAGGCGTCCTCCGCCATCTCGATCTCTTCCGCCCCGGTCCACCATCCGGCATAATAACCGCCGACCAGAAAAGCATTGTTGTAAGCGGTGAATATGGTGTCAGCATCGGTCATCGTGAATGCCGAAACCGAAATGCCCCCGCACAACACGATGAGCAGGCTCGCCAGCCACTTCTTGACTTCATTCATAACATCTTTGAGTCGTCATTTGCGACGATGGTGACCACCGTCGAGGATATCACGCGTGATTGCGAAAGACAATCCTAATGGCTCTGCCGCGAACCTTCGAGTTGACTCATAATTAATGACACCGGAGAGAGGTTGGGAAGCCGGACTGAAGGAATACGTTGCCTCACGGGAAAATGACACCGACAAACTTGGAGAATGAAGATGCCAAAGAGCAGTTGTCGGACGGAAGAGTTGGAACGTTTGCGGAGGCGGTATGCCGGTCGAGGGCGGGAAGGAAAAACGCGGATGCTCGATGAGTTTTGTGAACATCATGGCTATGATCGCAAGCATGCGATCAAGTTGTTGGGGGATCAATTGCCCAAGCCCAAGGGCGGAGTGCGCCCCGGGGCCGAACCGGTCTATGAGCCGGTGCGCGAGGTGGTCGAGCGGATCTGGAAAGCCAGTGAACAGCTTTGTGGCAAGCGGCTGGAACCGGCGCTGGCCCTGTGGTTGCCGCATTATGGCAAGCACTACGGCAGTCTTTTGCCAGCACAGAAGAAGCTCTTGGGAAAGGTCAGTGCCGCGACCCTGGACCGGCTGCTGGCGCCGCTCAAAGCGGAAGTCCCTCGCCGGTTATGTGGCACCCGGCCCGGCACGCTGTTGCGGACCCAGATTCCCATTCAGGGGGAAGTGTGGGATGAGCAACGTCCGGGATTTTTGGAGGCGGACAGCGTGGCGCATTGCGGTTCCAGCCTGGCGGGTGATTTCATTTGGAGCCTGACCTACACGTGTTTGGGGAGTGGGTGGACGGAAGGTCGGGCCGTGTGGAACAAGGGTGCCCAAGGGGTGTTGGAGCAAACCCGGGACGTGGAAAAAAACCTGCCATTTCCTTTGCTGGGGATGGATTTTGACAATGGGAGCGAATGGCTGAACTGGCATCTGGTGCGTTACCTGCAGGAGCGCGTGGTGCCCGTAAAACTCACCCGCTCACGCCCTTATCATAAAGATGACAATGCGCATGTGGAGCAGAAGAACTGGATGTGGCCGCGGCAGGTTCTGGGCTATGCCCGGTTGGAATCTCCGGCAGCGGTGCCCTTGATCAACCAGCTTTACAAGGAAACCTGGGGGCCATTGCAGAACTTTTTTCTGCCCTCAGCCAAGCTGGTGGCCAAGCATCGGGAAGGCAGCCGCTGGGTTCGCCGTCACGACCGTCCGCAGACGGCCTACCAGCGGCTGGTGAGCAGCGGACAACTGGGTAGGAAACAGGCGCAACGGTTGCGCGACTGGTATTACGCCGTCGATCCCTTTGAACTGGCCAGGCAAACGGATAAACAACTCAGACCGATCTTAAAATGAGGACGGGATGGAAGAATGAGAAATTTTTTTGCCCCTGCTGCTGCAGCAGCAGGGGCAAAAGGACCCTCCTGACGGAGGGAAAAACAATAAACACGTCGGTGTCATTTAATGTGAGGCAACAAATACCCAAATCCGGTCCAATCCCCGGTGTCATTTATCCTTGAGGCAACAGGCCTTTGGGGAAGCTCCGAAGCAAACAGCTTGCAAAAACCTGAGCGTTCCAGAAACTACCCTGATGCAAACCTCGGCATCGAAAATTCTCTTCGCCATCGTTGTGCTTTCCACAATTTTCCGCCCACTCATGGGCGTGGCGCAAGTGCAACATCATGTTGCGGCCGCCAACCTGCTCGTGCTGCAGAACGACACCAGTAACAACACCGCTTCGGTCACGGTGAGCACCACGCTTTCGATCAATGATTTTCGCATCCGTCCGGGCTCGAGCCGGGCGGATTACAACGTGCAGATCGGTGCCATCTCCACCGACGACGTGGCGAATGGAATTCTCATGGGATCCATCAATCAAAATGGGCGGGATAACGGTGAAGACGCTTTCCCAGGCATGAATTACGGCACCTGTTCCATTGACAGCAATTCCAGCAGCTCACCGGGCTCGAGCGGGGAATATTGGCTCCCTGTTTTTCAGGCTCCCAACAACAGTGAATACAACTTTAATGTTGCTGCCGCCTGGTTCCCTTACAGCGATGGCTGGTATGGCGGCTGGTTGAACAACGCCAGCGGCGTCAACGGCGGCGCGAACAATCACCTCATCGGCAACCCTGCCCTGACATTGGGCACCCATGTGGTCGACGAAGGCGGCGGCCAAACCCTGGTGGATTTACGCCCTTTCGGCCTCAACTCCAGCAACGCGGTCCTCCTCGTCGAAGGCGGCAAGAACGAAGCGAACTTTGCCTTGTCGGCCACCAACGGCGATGGCACGTGGACCATTACCTGTCATGATGACAATGGCGGCGTGGAGCAGGATTACGTCGGTTTCGTTTGCGTTCCCCTGACCAATCATACCGTTGTTTCCGGCAAGTTCATGGGCGACGCCAAAGTCGCGATGCAAAGCCAGATCATTCAGGTCGTTAATTCCGGTGTCGGCACGTATCATCTGACCATCCCGGGCGTAAACCCGAACAACGGAGTTCTGATCATCTCCCCCGACAACGGCGGCACGATCAATGGAGACAATATGGTCAGCTATCAGATAAACGGGAATGGCTGGGACATTCAAACGCGCGATATCACCAGCGGATTCACTCCGGCCTTGCAAACCCTTCCGGACACCGATGCCGTGGTCTCGTTTGTTTATATTCCTGGACCGACGCCCGGTTCAACAACCTTGCGCTGGTCAGGAGCCACGGGTACGAATTGGGATTTCTCCACAAACCAAACCTGGCGGCTGGTGCCGAGTAATCTGTCGACCAACTATACAGATGCCTGCCAGACAATCCTGGACGACACCGCCTCAAATTTCGCGGTCAATCTGACGGCCTCTGTTTCGCCTTATCAACTGATAGTGTCAAACACTGCCAATAATTACCTCATCAACGGCACCGGCAGCATCATCGGCTCAACCGGCTTGACGAAGCAAGGCAGCGGCAAACTTACCCTGGCGGTGACCAACAAATACACCGGCGATACCCTTATCTCCCAGGGAACGTTGGCGCTGAATGCGAATGGCTGCATTCCCGGCGGCGCTGGTTATGGCAACACATTTGTGAATGGCACCCTGGATCTGGCCGGGTTCAACTGCACCCTAAACAACTTGTCCGGCATTGGTTTGGTGGATGATTCCACCGCCGGCGGCGCTCCGCAATTGAACGTTTACGAAACTACCAACACGACGTTCTCCGGCACTTTGAAAAACACCACTGGTTCGTTGTCTTTGACATTGGATGGCGGCGGCGCTTTGACTCTCACAGGCATCAATACTTTCAGCGGTGGTTGCACCATCAGCAACGGAACTTTGGTGGTCAAGGGCACTCTTGGCTCCGGACCGGTGACTGTTCAAAGTAATGGCCAACTATCAGGAACCGGGACCATCAGCGGCCCGATTTCCATGGTTGGCAATAGTGCACTGGACTTGACCGCCAACGCAGCACTCACGACCGGTCCGATCACCTTGAATGGCTCCGTCCCGGTGAATGTTATCAGCGGTGTGGCACTGACCCACACCGGGACATACCTCTTGCTGAAGCACGGATCGATTAGTGGAAGCGGGTCGTTCAAACTCGTTCTTCCCCCGGGATTGCAAGCCAACGGATTCACCGCCAGCTTGGTCGATACGGGCACTCAACTGCAACTAGTGGTCACTGCCGCGGGCATCACCGGCACCATCGCTGATGTCCGTCATGTCGTTCTCTTCATGAACGAAAACCGCGCGTTCGACCACTACTTCGGCACGCACTACGGAGTGCGCGGGTTTAATGATCGCAACGCGCTGCAGTTCACGAACGGAAACAATGTCTTTTACCAGCCAACTGGCTCCTCCTACGAACTGCCCTTTCACAATACCCTGCAATGTTTGACCGACTTGAATCATAGCTGGCCGGTCACTCACAGTACCGTCAATGGCGGAAAAAATGATGGCTGGATACCCAACAAGGGAGCGGAAACGATGTGCTATTTCGAACGGAGTGACTTGCCCTTTTATTACGCGCTGGCCGATGCTTTCACGATTTGTGACGAATACCATTGCTCGGTGTTATCCTCCACAGATCCCAATCGCATTTCCTACATGACCGGGATGATCGATCCCCACGGCATTGGCGGCGGCCCGGAAATTGACAACAGCTCGGTACCCACCGGTTTTACCTGGAAGACTTATCCCGAGTTTTTGCAGCAGGCAGGCATCTCCTGGAAAGTGTATTCGGTTTCCGGTGACAACGGGGAGAACGTGCTGCAGATGTTCGCCGCTTACAAACAGGCCACAGCGGGGAACCCTCTCTACGATCGCGGCCGCGCCGCTTACTCCAGCCAATCCACAATGGTCAGCGGCTTTGCTTCGGATGTAGCCAACAATAGGTTGCCGTCGGTCTCCTGGATCGTCGGGACAGGCGATTACTGCGAACATCCCCCCCACTCTTCGGCCAATGGAGAGGTCCTCCTCAAACAAGTTCTGGATGCTCTCGCAGCGAATCCACAGGTCTATAACTCCACCGTCTTCATTTTTAATTACGATGAAAACGATGGCTTCTACGATCATGCCATGCCCATCCTGCCGCCGCCGGGAACACCCGATGAATATGTCGGCAGCCAACCAATAGGTTTGGGTATACGGGTGCCGGCGATTATCGTTTCTCCATGGTCGCGCGGCGGACGCGTTTGTTCCCAGGTATTTGATCATACCTCGATCACCCGGTTCCTGGAGACCTGGACTGGCGTCACCAACTCCAACATCAGCGCCTGGCGTCGTCAGGTTTGTGGTGATATGACCAGCGCCTTCGATTTCGCGCATCCCAATCCGGATTATCCCATTATCCCAGGCGTCGCCACGGTCGAATGTCCCGTCGGTGAAACGCCCGCCGTGCCATCGCCGCAATCCTTTCCCATCCAGGAAAGCGGCAGCATGGTTCCAATGCCCCTGCCCTATCAACCGGACGCCAGTTGCACGTTGAATTCCGCCACGAGCACTTTCACGATTACCATGACCAATACCGGCGCAGCCTCAGTTCACTTCGGCGTTTATGCCAACGCCTTTCGCACGGATGGCCCCTGGCCTTTCGATGTCGACACGACTGGCTCCGCCAACGCCTCCTTCAGCACGACTGCCACCGCCGGGAAATATGATTTCACCTGCTACGGTCCGAATGGCTTCCAGCGCCGATTCGCCGGCAGCATCAGTTCTGATTTTCAAAAAATTGAAGCCGTCTCCGTGCTTAATCCTGCCAATGCCGGAATCAAAATCGCCCTGGCCAATTCCTCCAGCACTGCCGTTACCTTCACCGTCACCAACGGCTATGTCGTCGCTGGTTCAGCCAACTATATTGTCCCCGCGCACACCACCAACCTGATCAATGTCGGAAGTGAAACCAACAACGGCTTCTACGATATCACTGTCAAAGCCAGTGCGGATGCGGCATTCGTTCGCCGTTTCCTTGGCCGGGTTGAGGCCTACGTAACACCCATGGTCTCAGGCGGCAAACTGCTGACGAACGGCGCCTTTCAGTTTTCTTTCAGTGGTCCGCTTGCCCAACCCTTTCACGTCATGGCCACCACCAATCTTTCCAACCCGTCCAGTTGGGTTTCCGTAATGTCCGGAACTTTCGGAACCGACCCCGTCACCTACACCGAAACAAACCCCTCCGCCCAATCCGCCCGCTTCTACCACGTCGTGTCACCGTAATTCCACGGCAATTTCAGACCGTCAACCTCTTCGGTGCCGAATCAAATTCACTCTTCTGCGACGAGCAGAGATTGGGAGAAAAGAGCCCGTTTCCACCAGCGCTGGTAGCGGCCAATTTCCAAACATCAATCAACTAACGGTTACCACCGACAACGAATACTGCACCCGCGAGTTAAGCGAGTAGGCCTTCATTTTCGCCGTCCCAGAGTTGGAACCGCCGGTTTGGAAGGTAGAACAGCTTGATATTGAAATTGTTTTCTTGAATATGTCGCATTAATCCCTTCAAATCCGAACCCGAATTACCGTGACAAGGTGCGTGAATACTCAGAAATGCCCATATGAACTCGAAGTTCAGACTGAACAGTCTCCGAACAGCCAATGGCACACACACATTGCTTCTGTCGCGATGAACCATTTTTAGATTTATAACCCATGCAACGATTTTTACTTATCTCTCTAGTGTGTCTCTGTTTTGTTGGGGGCCTGCATGCCAATCCGGGCGATGTGGATCTAAGCTTTGATCCTGGTTCAGGAATTAATGGCTCCGTTTCCAGCGTTGTCGCCCAATCCGATGGCAAAATTATCATTGGCGGCACATTTAGCACGGTCCGGGGCGCAGTCCGCAATTTCATTGCCCGACTAAACCAGGATGGTACGGCGGACAGCACATTTAATACTGGCACTGGACCGGACGAGCCTGTAACTTGCATCGCTCTGCAAAGTAATGGCAAAATCCTTGTTGCCGGAACTTTCACCAACTTCAACGGGACCGAACGGGATTTGCTCGCCCGACTGAATCCGGACGGCACTTTGGACACCACATTCACGCCCAGTTCATGGGTGGGTTATGCAGCCACTTGCCTCGCGGTTCAGGCGGACGGCAAAATATTGGTGGGCGTGGGCTATGGTTTCCCGGGAATTTTACGCCTCAAACCCGATGGCAGTCTGGACAATACCTTTTATCCATTTAACACGTTCGATAGTTACGTTTCTGCCGTCGCGGTCCAGACCGATGGCAAAGTGCTGATCGCGGGAGATTTCTCCTATATCAATGACACGGTCCGGAATCACATTGCCCGCCTGGATGCCAGTGGCAATTTGGACGATTCCTTCCAATTTGGCACCGGACCGAACTTTGGTATCAATTCCGTCACCTTGCAAACGAATGGCAAGTTGGTCATCGGAGGCTATTTTGCCAGCGTCAATGGGACGACCCGGAACAATATCGCGCGGCTGAACGTCGATGGAAGTTTGGATACTGCATTCACCACCGGGACAGACTTCGCGGTGCGAACTGTCGCCCAGCAAACGGACGGCAAATTGATCGTGGGCGGCGATTTTACGGCCGTTAACGGAGTATCCCGGCCTGGTGTGGCACGCTTGCAGCCCGATGGAATTTTGGACACCACATTCGATCCCGCTACCGGAGCGAGCAACCACGTCAACGCTGTATGTGTGCAAGCAAACGGCAAGGTGTTGGTGGGATCAGAGTCGAGCATCCTCGGCTATAGCAAATGGAAGGGCTTAATACGACTGAACACCAACGGAACTCCGGACAGCGCGTTTCAATCTTACACCGGAATAGACGGCCCGGTTAATTCTGTCGCCATGCAGCGGGATGGCAAGGCTCTCATCAGCGGCGCTTTTGCTTCCATCAACGGGACGAATCGGAATCGCATCGCTCGACTGAACGTGGACGGTACTTTGGACACCACTTTCAATCCCGGCAGCGGCCCGGGCGGAGTGCCTTCGGCTTACGATCCTTCCGGCTCTTACCGCATTGATTGTGTAGCCAGTCAGTCTGACGGTAAGGCATTGGTAGGAGGATATTTCAATCTCTTCCAAGGCACGAATCGAAATGCCTTGGCGCGGCTAAATACGGACGGGAGCCTGGACAACGCCTTTCACCCTGCCCCTAGTGAGTATGCGGAGATTGTTTCCGTGGCCGTGCAGACGGATGGCAAAATAGTGCTGGGCGGATTTTTCAACAGTATCAACGGAACCAGCCGGACCAATATCGCGCGGTTAAACGCCGATGGAAGTCTGGATAATACTTTCAATCCCGGTTCAGGAGCCACCGAAGGCGGGGTCTTCTGCCTCGCTGTCCAGTCGGACGGCAAGGTGCTGCTGGGAGGGGATTTTAGCGGTGTCAATGGAGTCCTCCGGCGTTGCGTCGCGCGGTTGAACGCGGATGGAAGTCTGGACAGCACATTCAACCCCGGTTCAGGTACAGTCAATAACAGTGTTTATTCTCTCGCGCCGCAGGCAGACGGCAAAGTGCTGATCGGCGGAGCTTTCTCCAAATTCAATGGGACCACCAACTGGCACATTGCCCGGCTGAATAATGATGGAAGCCTCGATACCACGTTTCATCCTGGAACCGGAACAGACTTCAATGGCTATGTCTTTTCGATCATCGTACAACCGAATGGCAAGGTGCTTATTGGAGGAGATCTCAGGCTTTTCAACGGAACACCTCGCAACGGCGTCGCGCGACTGAACCAGGATGGAAGTCTGGACACGGTCTTCGATCCCGGCATGGGAGCCAAAAATGGCATCTATAATCGCGTCAATTCTCTGGCCTTGCGCCCCAACGGAACGGTTCTGATCGGAGGAGATTTCACCATTTTCAACGGTGTGGCGCGGACTTATGCGGTCCAACTGTGGGGTGATCCGCTGCTTTACATTCGAAAAACGGGCAACACCGCTGTGCTGAGTTGGACGAATGCTCCAGCCTTTTCCTTGCAATCCGCGCCATCGCTCACCGGCTCCTATACCACTTTGCCCAGCGCAACAAGCCCTTACACCAATCTCACAAGCGGATCGCAAAAATTTTTCCGGCTCAAGGCAAATTGACGCATGCGGGACTGAACTTGTGAACAAGACGGTGCACGTGCGCGCAGGCACGAGCTCCTACTTCGATTCCACCGCGCCCAACAACTTCCGATTACTATCATCCTTCGGATCGTCCGGACGGGGATAATCGCGCCAGAGCCACCGTAACATTTCCGGCATCATCGCGCCGCCTTGCTTGTTGGAATGCGTGCCGATGCCCCAGCAATAATTCAGATCGTAACCCTTCGCCGTAAGCGCCGCGGCCATTTTAATATTCTGCGCGTGCCAATCCCACTCCGGATCGTATTCACCGTTGCCTCTGCGACCCCGATTGTCGTTAAGACCATCCTGCAGGAAAACGCGGAGGGGCTTGCGTTCGGTCTGGCTGACGAGGTCCGGATAAACGTGGCCGCCTCGAATATTCGTGAAACTTCCAATGGTACTGATGACTTTGTGAAATTGGTCAGGACGCTGCCACGCGACGGTAAACGCGCAGATCGCACCGGAACTTGCGCCCGCGATCGCCCGGTCATCCGGATTTTTGGAAATCTTGTAATCCTTCTCCAACAGCGGTAGGAGCTCCGTAACGATCATGGACGCGTAACGGTCATCGAGCTTGTTGTACTCATCTCCGCGGTTGTTAATGGAGTCACCCCAATTGGTGGACGAGGATTCCTGCTGCGTCGGCGTGTGACCCGGATTGATGAAGACACCAATGGTCACCGGCATTTCGCGGCGATAAATCAGATTGTCAAAAACATTCGGGATGCGGTAATCGCCATTCGTGCTTACAAAAGCCTGGCCGTCTTGAAAAACCATCAGACACGCCGGTTTAGCAGCGTCATACTGTGCCGGGACATAAACCCAGTAGTGGCGCGTTGTATTGGTGAACACCTGGCTCGCCAGCGTGAGCGGGCCAATGACCTTGCCGTGCGGCACGTTCTCGTGAGGCATTGAATCCGGCCCAAGCAGATAAACATCATCTGTCGGCGCGGCGGACGCCGCCGAGGCGGTGATCAGCAGTCCGGCCAGTGCGGCGAGGAAACGTTGCATAACCGGTTTGTTCCATTTGCAGTATCTGGCATTCATGATGGCGAGCTGCATTGCTTCTTTGAGTATTGAGTTTCATTGGCAGATTGCCAAAACGCAAAAAAAATCCAAGTCTCAATGCCAGATGGATGCAATTTTGCTTTGTGAACATTTCCGCGAAGTATATCATTGCCGGACAATCAACATCAGCTCTTTGAACCCGTTTGCCTAAATTGAAAACATTCCAAATAAGAACCAACTCGTTTCTCACGAGCGTGCTGGTTGCTTTCCTCGCCATATTGTCCACTTTCACTGTCACCACCGCCATGGCACGGAATTCCCAGCCAAACTTTGTTCTCTTTATCTCGGACGACCACACGGCAACGGATTGCGGAGCCTACGGTTCGCGCGAGGTCCGGACGCCGAATATTGACCGGCTCGCACGCGAAGGCATGCTGTTCCGCAGGGCCTTTGCCGCGTCGCCGACCTGCATGCCATCGCGCGCATCTCTTTTCACCGGCTTGATGCCGTTCCGCAACGGCGCACATGCAAACAATCTGGGAAGCCAGTCCCAATGCCGTGAAGACGTCCGTTCCCTGCCGTATTACCTGAATCAACTCGGCTACCGCGTCGCACAGGCCGGCAAGACTCATTTCGCGCCAAAGTCCGTGTTTCCCTTTGAGCGCATCACCAATTCAGAAGTTCCCGAGCCGGGCTTCGAAAATCATCGCGACCTGCACATGGACTTGAACACCTCAGTAGTGGACGAGTGGTTGCAAAACATTTCAACCAACAAACCGTTTTGTCTGGTGGTTTGCGACCACAGTCCCCACGTGGTGTGGCTGGCAAAGACGACGTATGATCCCGAGACAATCACCGTCCCGCCAAATCAAATCGACACGCCGGACGTGCGAAAATCCCGCGCCCGCTACTATACGGACATCTCCAAGATGGACACAAATCTCGGCTCCGTCCTGGCCAGCCTTGAGAAACTCGGCCTGGGAGCAAACACAATTTTCATTTACACCTCGGACCAGGGCGCACAATGGCCTTTCTCCAAATGGGGCTTGTATGACCAGGGCATCCAGGTGCCGTTCATTGTGCGCTGGCCCGGAAAAATCCGCCCGGGATCGTCTTCAGACGCCATGATTTCGATGGTGGATGTGCTGCCAACCTTCATGGAAATCGCCAACAGTAAACCGCCGCTTGATCTTGACGGCAAAAGTTTTCTTCCCGTGCTGGAAGGGAAAACAAACCGCCATCGGGATGTCATTTTCGCCACGCATTCGCAGGACACTGGCATGAATTCAACACCTATGCGCTGCATCCGCACCGCGCGTTACAAATACATTTTCAACCTGTCGCCCGAGATCGAATACACGACCCACATGGACAAGGCAAAGGACCATGATGGCGGACGGGAATACTGGGATTCCTGGGTGAAGGCCGCCGCTGCTGATCCACGAGCCGCCGCCATTATGAAGCGATATCATTGGCGTCCGCGCGAGGAACTCTATGACGTGTTGCTTGACCCGTATGAAGTCAATAATCTCGCCGACAACCCGGCTTATGCAGATATCAAAACCGATTTGAACCGGCAACTCACCGCCTGGCGCAAACAGCAAAACGACAGCAAAACCGGTCCCGATCCAGCCCCGGTGAAAAAGTAAAGTCCGCCGTCATTTTTTGTCAGTCCTCTTCGGTGCCATACACAGGCACCATTTCGTTCCTGCTTCGCCCTGAAAATCGACAGGTCTGTGACGCTTTTGTTACAGACATGTTAAAAGGCGGTAATTGATTGAATTTAAATTGCTAATAATCTGTGAATAAGTTGAGGTTGACTTACGAACCTGATTATGATTTCGACTCCAGAACAGATTAGCTGCGAAAAAAAAACATACCGCTCGGTCTGGATTTCAGATGTGCACATCGGCACGCGCCATGCCCAGGTCGACGCTCTGTTGGATTTCCTGAAACAAATCGAATGCCAATATCTTTATCTGGTCGGCGACATCATTGATGGCTGGCAGTTGAAAAGCAAATGGCACTGGCGGGATGATTACAATGTGTTCATCCAAAAACTCCTGCGTAAAAGCCGGAAGGATACTCAGATCATTTACATCACAGGTAACCATGACGAATTTCTCGAAAAGTTTATCAACATCAATTTCGGCGGGATATCTCTGGCGCGGGAGGTGATTCACACCGCCGCCGATGGCAAACGCTATCTCGTACTCCATGGCCATCAATTCGATGGCTTGACCCAGTTCAACCGGGTCCTGGAGAAAGTCGGAACGAAACTATACGACTGGATCCTGGATTTTAATCTTCACTTCAACCGCCTGCGCCGGCGGCTCGGCTTCGGATATTGGTCACTGGCAGGCTATTTGAAATACAAGGCCAAGTCGGCGGTCAAATACATTACAGAATACGAGGAAGCCATGATTCACATGGCTCACAAACACAACGTTCAGGGTGTGATTTGTGGGCATATTCATCGCGCCGAAATGAAGATGATGGGCAAGGTCGCATATCTTAATTGCGGCGATTGGGTGGAAAGTTGCACCGCTTTGGTCGAGGACTTTGACGGAAACATTCAGCTTATCAAATTGCATGAAAATAATGCTCAGCATACTCGGCGAGGGCCGGGGTCATATGACTCAGGCGATGGCGGTGAAACAGATCCTGGAACGGTCGGGACACCAGATCACGAGCGTGGTGGTTGGCCTGGGCGCTCACCGGCAGATTCCGGAATTCTTTGCATCGGCCATGAAGATGCCAGTGCACCGGATTACGACTCTGGATTTTTCCTTTAAACAAAATCGCGGAGTCAGTCTTCCCAAAACACTGGCACGTGTTGTCCGCCAGGCGCCGTCGTATCTTTCCAGTCTGCGGCGGATAAAAACGTTGGTTCGCGAGTCGGAACCGGACCTCATCATCAATTTTTTTGAGCCCATGACAGGCATCTATGCGCTTACCTCGCGGAAGCGGCCGCCCGTGATTTCCGTGGCTCACCAATTCATGTTTGGCCATCCGGCCTATGTCCAGCTCAAGGGCAAATTGTTCCAGCAACTCGGAATGAAATGGCTTGTCCGGCTCGTGGGTGCGCGCTCGACAAAGTTGGCACTCTCTTTCTACGAGGCAGTCGATCTGCCCGGCAGGAACCTGACCGTTTCGCCACCTATCCTCCGCCCGCAATTGTTTGAACTCGATTCGAATCCAGATGGAAACTTTGTCCTGGCCTATCTCTTAAACCACGGATATGCCGACCAAATCATTGAGTGGCACAAGCAGAATCCGAACACTAAACTCCATTGCTTCTACGACAAGCCGGGTGCGCCGGTGGAATTTCAATTTGATTCGACTTTAACCTTTCATCGACTTGATGGGGATAAATTTCTCCGCATGATGGCAGACTGCCGCTACGTTGCCTGCACCGCCGGCTTTGAATCGCTGAGTGAAGCCGCCTACCTTGGAAAACCGCTTTTCTTGATGCCCGTCGAAAACCACGTGGAACAGCAAATGAATGCGGTCGATGCCACTCGCATTGGCTGGGGCATAACTGATAACTCCTTTAATCTGGATCGGCTGCAGGAACTGCCGCCACGGCTGGATAACACCAAATTTCGTGCCTGGCTCAACCGTGGAGATTCGATTCTGCTCAAAACGCTTGAACGCGCCGTCCACGGGAAGCCTCAGCAACTCGAAGAGTTTCTGCCTGCGGAAGCGGAACAGTCGAAAGCAGTTTAGAAGCCTTCCATCAATTTAACTGGTCACAGCTTCGGATTCTCCTTAACTTTCTTTTGTTGCCTCGTTGGCACATAAATCATGTCTCTCGACGACGGTTCAGGTCTCATCTTCCCGCAGAACTTTTTGTGGGGCACCGCTACTGCCACCACTCAGGTCGAGGGTCATATCGAAAATGAATGGACCGACTTCGTGGCACAGGATGGAAGCACCTGCCGAATCGCCTGCGACAATTATCACCGCTATCCGGAAGATATCGACTGGATGTCCAAACTTGGAACAAATGCCTATCGCTTCGGCATCGAGTGGTCGCGACTGCAAACCCGACCATTTGGAGAACTCAATCGAAAGGAATTGGCTAGATACGTCGACATGATTGATGGCCTGCGTGGCGCGGGAATCCGCCCGATGGTGGTTCTTCACCACTTCTCCAACCCTCTATGGATTCATGCGCAAGGAGGGTGGACCACACGGGCGACCGTGGCAGCGTTTACTGATTATGTGACCAAACTGGTTATGGTCCTGAAAGACAAGGTTGACTTGTGGAACACCTTCAATGAACCCGACACCTATGCCTCTCTTGCCTATGTCCTCGGAGGTTTTCCGCCCCGCGAAAATTGGCAATTGATCAAGTTCCGCAAGATCATTCAAAACATGGCCTCGGCTCATGAAGAGGCAGGCCACATCATTAAGCATGCAGGTTCACCCCTTCGTCCAATGCAGGTGGGAATAGCAAAAAACTGGACCTTTTTTCACGCCTTCAAGAAACTCTCTCCCTGGGATCGTTTAATTGCTTTCGCCTGCCACTCTACCTTCAACAAATTTGTCCTGCGCTCGTTTCTCGGCGGGGCAAGGCGCGAGGCGTCCACATTTCTTGGACTGAATTATTATGGCCGGGTTCGCTTCCACCATTTTGATGCCATGATTCCAGCGAGTGGAACGCCGTCCAGACGGTTGAAAGATTTCGGCTTTGTTTGTGATGATATGGTGGAACGTTATCCTCAAGGACTGGGTTATGTTTTAAATTATCTGCACCACAAACACCGCCTGCCGATTTACATTACAGAACATGGAGCCGCTTCCAAAGACGAAGCCTTTCGTGAAGCAGATCTGATCAGCTACCTGAAGGTGCTCCACGGCGCGATTCAGGAAGGCGTGGACGTCCGCGGCTTTTTTTATTGGTCGCTGCTCGACAATTTCGAATGGCAATTCGGCTATGCCAAAAAATTTGGACTGATTGAAGTGGATTTCGACGATCCAAACCTGGCCCGCACCATGAAACCACTGGGAGAGGTTTATCAGAAAATATGCCGTTCAAACGCCTGTAACCTTCATGAAACCGGCAAAATGCCATAGTGCTCGTTTCATAAACATTTAGGGGGATGGTTCTGAGGAAACCGGTGGTTAGGGCTGGTTAATAAACCTTGGCAAATCGTGCGATTACTGCCGCATTCTGCCAAAGCGTCTTGAACGCGCACAGGCGGGACCAGCTGGCCATCACCTCATTCCTCCCGCTTAAAATATTCTTTGTGCTGATAAACCCGCACATAATCAATGTCGTGGTACTGCGGGAAGACCGTCGTTTCGTCAGGATTACCGGGCCAGTTTCCACCAACTGCTGTGTTCAAAATCAAATAATGCGGCGTATGTGGAATGCCTTTGGTCGTCGAATGAATTAATTGACCATCAACATACCAGCGCATTATGTCCGGCTCCCATTCCAGTGCGTAAATATGAAAATCCTTGGTAAAATCCGTATCTCCTTTGAGATGACCGGAATTTGATTTCCTCTCACCGTCATGAGTGCAGTAGTGCAGCGTTCCATAAATCACATTGGTGTGGCCAAGGAACTCCATGATATCAATCTCGCTGTACCAGGGCCGCTCCTCTGGAATCAGTTTCTCCTTCCCATCTGCCACCGCCTGCTCCATCAACCGTTCCATTTCCCAATTGCGATTCTGCGGATACAGCCAATGCGCCGGCCACAGACCTTTTCCACCCGGCAATTTCGCACGAATTTCAAACCGCCCGTAAACCGGCGCAAACTTGCCCGACGTGTCCACGCGTCCACTCGTGTAATGTTGAGAGCCATAATCCCGGACACGACTGCGCAGACGCAAACAACCCTTCTCGATATAAACCTCGTCCGGCACGTAATATTGCAGTTCGTTGTGTTTACTCTGCTCGCGAATCAGAACGTTCCACTTGTTCGTCGAAAGTGTCTTATCGTTGAACTCGTCCTGCCAGACCAGTTTCCAATCATTTCGATCCGACGACTTCTCTCCAGCAAAAGCCCCGGTGGATAGGATCAACAGAAACAAAACTGCCCGCAGAAACGTGGTTTGCATCGCACGATTTTCCTGCTCACAAGGAAGTTGTCAAGCAGCAGTGAGGCCGTTACCGCGCCAAAATCGCTCCGTGAATCGGAGTCGGATACGGCTCATCCTCCCCTTTCACATAAAGCCACAGAGTTCGATCGAGCACCATCCCATCCAACTCCATTTTTCGCTGAACTTACAATAAATAGCCGAGGCAGGGATTATTCGCCAAGCGCCCGTTTGTAATCTGGCGGTGTCTCTCCGTAGCCCTGTTTTCGGCGGGCAATTGCTGGCTCAATAATGTCGCTCCGTATGTCGATTTCAGCATGGAAGATTTCGTGCCACAGTCGACGGGTGTTCTCCGGGTATCGATTTGGTGAATCCTCGTCGAATGCGGGACGAAATAAATCCACCGCAGTCTGGAGCTCAAGCCGAAGTTCGGCGGCCGTGGGATGGCCGGTAAGTTGAATCACTCGCTCGAAGGCTCTCAAATCTTTGGCATCCAGCCGGTCCAGTTTACCTATAAGAATATCCAGAGGATGAGGAATCGTGAGCGTTACATTGCCGCGTTGAACCGTCGCCGCCCGGCCACGCCAGCGCGGACTGGTGCGAAAGCTTAGTTCAAATCCAGGTTCGAGATAAAATCCACCGTGCGATTTGTCCAGTTTTGCAGCTGCAACCAACGAAGACAAATCCTCGTCGTCGTCGGAAAACAAATCCACATCCCCGCTCATCAACTGGCGATCCACCGTCAATTGGAGCGGCGCCGAACCGTAGAGAGTTAGGTGAAAGCGGCGATTCATGGGCAGAGTCGCTAGAAAAGTCTTTAGCAACTGGCCTGCCGGAGTCTCCCAGTCAATCTCTCCCGTCCACCAGTTTTCGATCAAGGGCATCTTTGCGTGGGCCGAAGCCAAGGAAGTAAAGTGCTTGCTGGATGAGCCGATTGGTCACTTCGGAATCCTGGCTCAAGCGACGCGCCAGCGCCTGCTCACTCGGGCGAAGCGGGCGGGATTCCTTGCGAATGAGCAGGCGCGCGGCGATTCGTGACTTGCGCCACGCCCCATCCACTCTCTCTGAAGCCTGTTTCATGAATGAAAACTAAAGGAACCAATGTGGTTTGGCAATCCTATGTGCGAGATGGCGATTCCCAGCAATCGACGATCGGGGGAGGAAAACGATCCAGCAAATGAGAATGCCAATTGAATGTTTCCAATCGCTGATTTTCTTATCTCGCCAAAATCGCCCCGTGAATCGGAGTCGGATAGGGCTCCCCCTCCCCTTTCGCATAAAGCCACAGCACCCGGTTCAATTCATCCTCCGGCGCCAGATCATACTCACGAAAATTCATCCGTGCCGACGCTTTCGCACCGGGAGAATTCTTCGTGTTCTTCGCGAACAAGTCCACCAGTGGTGCGCGGCAGGTATAAGGCACACTTTGAGGGGTCTTTTGAAAACTGTTGAACATCGGTGTCGCCGCAGCGTCATACTGCGTCAACGGCGGCAAGCCAAGGATCAATTCCATCGTGCGCACCATGCTGGCCGTAGTGTAAAGCGTGCTGTCCACAACCCCGCGCTTGCAATATGGCGAAACCACCAATCCCACAGTCCGGTGCGCGTCCACATGATCCGGCCCATTCTGCGCGTCATCCTCAATCACAAAAATCGCCATTTCATTCCAGAAACGGCTGTGCGAAGCAGCTTCGACAATTTGCCCCAGGGCCGTGTCGTTGGCCCCCACCGAAGCATCGGGCGTAAATTCCCCCGGCTTGGTTCCACGCGTATGATCCTCGCCCAGCGACATGATGGTGAACTGCGGCAGCACGCCGGTCTTCTCAGCCTCATGCAAATCCTCAATCCAGAATTTGACGCGATCCGTATCGCGCGCGCCCCTCCAGCGCCCACGATTCGCCGAAGGCACGCGGAACGCTCCCTCGCCATAATTCTTGAAACTCACACCCTGCCGCTTGCAAAGATCCCACAGATAACCCGCGCTCGGTACCGCCATCTCATCATTCCCCGGCAGAATGCCATGGCGCGAATACGAATGCATCCAGGAACGCTCATTGTAATCCGTCGCCATCGCCGCATCACACCAGCTGTGGCCATCCACGCTCACCTCGCTGTTGCAATACAAATTGTCCAGCAGCACATACTCACGGGCAATCTGATGATGGTTCGGCGTTACATTTTCTCCATACATCGTAATGCGCGGCTCACCATTGCCGGCCGGTTTGCCCTGCGCATCCTTGAAATCCCCCAGCACCTGGTCGTACGTCCGATTCTCCTTGATGATATAGAGCACATGCTTGATCGGACATGGCGCGCCTACCGTTTCCGGAATGGCTGACTCGCTGTGAATCGGCGTGCGCTGAAATTGTTCAGGTGTATAAGGCGAATTGCGTCGCACCTGCGCCGTGTACGCCGCCATTTGCGCGGCATCAGGACGAGGCACAAACGACACGCTCCCCTGCAGGGTGTCGCCTATGTAGTCAAATGGGCGCTTCCCACGTTTGCCTTCCACTGTTAACTGCTTTGGAAAATTCGCCCTCGATCCCCCGCCTTTGCCATTCGCCACAATCAGTGTCCCGTTGTCCGGGCTCACGGCCAATGCACTCGGATACCAACCCGCCGGTATGAAGCCATCCACCACCGATACGGACTCACCTTGGGTGGGGCGTTCGTCGGACAGGCTTTCATTTGAAATGTTCACCACCATCACGTTGTTATTATCTGCATTCGCGATGAAAAGTGTCCTCCCATCCGGTGAAATTGCCAGCGCATCAGGCGTGCTTCCTTCCGGCGACTCCGGATAAAGTGACGTGGAGATGATCTCCCGCGTCCGCTCAGAAATACGCCGTTTGGAGCTGGCTGCCGCCACAGGTGCCTCAACCGCGCGCGTCTGAATGACCTGCACCGTGTTATCTCCGGAACAAGCCACAAATAACCTTCCATCCGGAGCCAGCGCCATGTCATTCGGCCGCAATCCCACTTCAATATCGCGGAGTCTTTTGCCCTGTTGCATGTCTACGACGCTAACGCTCCGGCTGCCCCAATTGCTCACATACAAAGTCTGTTTGTCGGCCCCGATCACGCACGTATGCGGGTGCAGTCCAACGGGAATCCGCGCCTGGATCGCAAGCATTTTCGGATCAAGAACCAGGACTTGGTGGTTGGCTTCGTCACACGCGTAAATTTTACCTGCCTTGGAATCGACTGCCAGTCCCGCGATGAATCCGGAGGGTTTATCCGGCTTGATCGAGCGCTCCAAAGCCGCCACTCCTTTGGCATAGGTGAACACGTAAATGAACCCGGAGCTGCCTCCCGACACATAAAATCGCTTCCCATCTCCGCTGAATGCGAGACCATTCCATGCTTCCTGCAGAGGTAAAAATTGCGTTTGCACCTGGGTGGCCAAATCCAGGATCGTCACCCCTTCGTTATTAAAGCCACCGTGCGTCGCCACTACCCGCTTCCGATCCGGCGAGACCACCATCTTCAATGCCAGGTCACTGATCGAAACCTGCTTGCCCGCTGGAGTTACTCCCCAACCATTGAACAGAAGATTCGTGCCGGGGCTCAACCCTGCTCTTTGCCGCACCGCTGCGCTGTTAACTTCCTCGCCCGCTTGGCGGCTTGGCAGGTCTGCAGCGGTTGCAGGGGCCGCATTGACAATGATGGTGGCAATCGACAGGCCCGAAAGCATCCGGGTGATTAAAGCAATTTTTTTCATTGATTACAAACGACTTATATCAATTTCAACGACCGGATCTTCCGGACACTTACGTCAGACAGAATTTGCACGAAAAAGGTGACACTTAAACTGCATTCGCGTGAGATACAGCATTTTTTTAAGCAATGTCACAGATTTATGTTCCCAGTTGTCTTATTATTAAAACCTGATTTGTCATTCCAATTGCGATCGGGGACTGGGGCAATCATTGACAATCGCAATCAAAACTGTCGAAAGCCGGTCATGAACGCTGACGCACTCGTAAGATTTAACGAACTGAAACCGCTCTTGTTTTCCATCGCCTACCGAATGCTGGGGACGGTGATGGATGCTGAGGACATGGTGCAGGAGACTTTTATTCGCTGGCAGGCCTCTGATTATCAGAACGTCCAGTCCGCCAAGGCCTGGCTCTCGACCGTTATTACCCGGCTCTGCATCAACCACCTCAAGTCAGCCCGCATTCAACGCGAAACCTATGTCGGCCCCTGGCTTCCGGAGCCTCTGGTGTCTAAAACGGGTAACGACCCGGGCGAAAATGCCAGCCTCTCGGACTCGCTCTCCCTCGCGTTCTTGGTGGTATTGGAGAGTCTCTCGCCAACCGAGCGAGCCGTTTTTCTCCTGCGTGAAGTTTTCAACTGCGCGTTTTCCGAGATCGCTCCCATGGTTGAGAAAACTGAGGCCAATTGCCGGCAAATCCTGGCCCGGGCACGCAAGAGCGTCGAGGAACGCCGCCCTCGCTTTGATGCTACCCCGGAATCGGCCGAACTATTAATTCAACAGTTTGACGAGGCCGTTCAGACCGGTAACCTCGCTAATTTGCTCAAGCTGCTGGCGGAGGATGTCGTGCTGGTATCCGATGGCGGCGGCAAGGCGCGTGCCCTTTTGCGGCCAATTCTCGGCCCAGATCACGTGGCACGCCTGCTCATCGGCGCAGCGAAAAAGTTCGGCTCCGTGCCTCAGGTGCGACGCCCGGCATCGATCAATGGCCTGCCCGGCATCATAAGTTTCGAACATAATCGCATCGCCCGAGTGCTTGCCTTCGGCATTCGTAACCAACGCATTCAATCTCTTTTTATCATCGCCAACCCGGACAAACTCCGTCACCTCCCGGAGTTCCCGCTTCAGAACCCGAAGTAAGCACTCTGGCCGTTGCAGAAGAAAAAAAGCAGTTCCGCCGCCCTTGTCACAAAACCGCAGCCTCACTGGTCTTTGTTTATATGAAGAAAAACCCTTACCTCCCGCCACTGTTTTAACTGTTCAACAAAATTAAAATTATGAAAAAATCGAAGTCGAAATTCATCTTTTGGTTGATAACCGGACTTATCAGCTTCTTCATGTTGTTTAGCGCCTACTTCTCCGGCACGCATAAAGTGGAATTCGCGCACCTCGGTTTTCCCAACTACTTCCGCATCGAACTCACGACCGCCAAGATAATCGGTGCGCTGGCCTTGCTTATCCCTCAAGTGCCGGGGCGAATAAGGGAATGGATTTACGTCGCCTTTGGCATCGTCCTGATCTCAGCTGCCATCGCCAAATTCAACAGTGGTTACCCAATATCAGGTGTGATCGAGCCCCTGTTCGTTTTAACCATTCTGATCGCTTCAACCCTATATTTGAATAGATCGGCTAAACCATCTGGTTCCATAAAAGATCAGCCCGTCCACGCGTAACATCCGTGACGAAGCGATCCTCTGTTCCGCCGCTAATTGCGGCGAGGAAATTTATTGTCCTTGCCGCCTCACCTCTCCATCATTCCGCCATGGCATTTCGCATTCATGATAGCGTGGTGCGTGGAGAGATTGACAACCGGACCAAGGGAATGGTGCACGGCAAGGTCTGGGTCGTTGGCCGCACCGAACCGGTGGTGCTCGAACTTCGTGGCAACGCCTGGCCCGACCTCGCCGGGTGCCTGCTCACGTTCACAAATCCACTGAAGCTTATCGCCCATCAGCATCTTGATTCACTGCATCCCACCCAACACGGCAGCATCGGCGACCTCACCGCCTCGCGAAAGGTCCGCGTCTTCGACGTGCCGCTCGAGGAAGCGCTGGTCATGATCCGTCGGAAGGAGAAACCACCCGAGCACATGGCCAATTGCCTTTATCTCGAATGGTTCAGTGATTACAATGGACGCGTCGTCATCGAGAGCGCCGACTACGAACTCACAATCTCCGCCCCCGAGTGGCGCCTCAGTCCAGAGGATGAGGCGGAACGCGCCAAACAAGCCGCCGCAGGCATGGCTGATTTTACTGGAAAACTCTCCGAGGCCATCGAGAAACACCAGCGCGGCCAGAAAGACCCGGAGCAGGAATGGGATGAGCATGATTACGAAAAATTCCTGAAAGAGTCTGACGCACGCACCGACAAATACGCCGAACTGTTGGATAAATACGGCGACTCCGATGAAGCCGAGGCAACCATCGCCAGGGAAATGGGCTGGGACCGCAATGAGGAGGAGAACGAACAACTGTCCGTCGAGGAAATCAACGCCATTTTTGAATCCGCCGCGGACGAACCGCCGCCCGAGCCCGATCCTCACCGTGAAGGCATCGACTGGGTACGCACCGCGGATGGCGATCTATGCCACCCGCTGCAGCATCGCTGTTCCGAGAGCGCACTAAAGTTCCACCAGCACGCCGAAAAATTGGGCCTGGAGGAAATGAATGATAAGGATTTGGACCAATTCATTTTCGAGCTTCAAACGACCAGCGCCAAACTGGCCGGAGCCTTGAATGGCATTGCTCACGGGGAAGGCTTTCGTGACGCCGCGTTCACCGTCGCATATTTGAAACGCGCACTGGATCATCTGCATAAGTCCCAGTCCGGATTGGAAGCCATCGCCCAAAAGAAACTTCTGCCCGAGATAGTGTTCATGGAGGCACGGAAAGAGTTATTTGAAATTCGCGAAGATATCATTCGATTGATGGACGAATTCCGTGGCCGTAATTAATTTAGTCCCAAACTCCGTGCCACGAGAACATTTCCCCTGCCAATCTAACTTGCCGAAGCATATTTGTCCCCTCTGTCTGAAGTTGAAATTCGGACTCTTGCCGCCATTGAACCCGGCTCTCTCTTATAATTAGCTTAGTGCACTAAGAAGTTATTGACACAAAACTCCAAAAGAGATACTTCTGACAACGAATCCAACTTTAACGCAAGTCACATCCGGCTGCGCCTTGTAAATCTTATAACTAGGTTTAAGGCTCCAAATAAGTATGCCGGGTTTGAGAAGGAATAACTGTGCTAACAACAGATTTGGCACCAGGAGTTTTCCCAAACGTAACTCGACGGTTCATTGTTGGATGCTAATTTTTATCCTTTGCTGGCTTTCATCGGGTGGCCAGCCGCCTCAGGAACTGATTCCTGATGGTCGCAGCAATTCCATTTATATTGTATATGATTGTTATACCAGATAGAGAGAAGGTGATTCCAATTCCGGCGTTTGCGGCTCATCTTCAAGCTGTCCCCTTTTCCGCCCCTTGCCTGAAAAGCAGCTATTTTTGGAACGAAACCCGCGAAACGTTGAAGTTTTAATTTCCAGTTCAAACCACAAAAACAACTAAAGTGCACATGACAAAACGAGTGAAAACCTACAATCGCGCGATGGGCCAGACGGCCGCCGCCGTCCTGCTGCTGGCCTGCAGTGTCGGGTCGGTTGCCGCAAGTCCTTATTCCACCACCGTCCAGACAGATCACCCCATCGCCTATTGGCGACTCAACGAAACGAGCGGAACCACCGCCCTCGATAGTGCTGGAACCTACAGTGGAATTTATACCAATGCGCTCATCGGACAGGCCGGATTTAACACAGGTTCCGACCCCGCTGCTTTGGCCGCAACATTTGGTCCGGGTGCGGACAGTCTTGTCGGTCACATGTCACTCGATGTCGCAACCAATGCCAACGCGATCTTTTCCGTGGAAGCTTGGGTGAACGGGTACTCGCAGACCGCCGGCGCGGGCATTGTCGGCAAAGGTCCGAGTTTGGGTGAAGAATTCTATCTCGACTGCGGTGCCTCGGGGTCAGCATTTAGATTCTTTGTCCGTAA